>NZ_QTWU01000010.1:0-89580 GCF_003461285.1 Eubacterium sp. AF17-7
ATATTTATATTTATTTACTTTTATTTTTATCTTATATGAATTATGTTATTAATATTTTACTAATGTTTCACGTGAAACATTACTTAATTACTAAATTAATATTTGTTTTAATAATGATATTCTATAATTACATAAAAGCAAGCACTTATATAGGTAAATATATATTGTTTTTAATTATTTTCAATTTATAATTAATTGATTATTTAAGTTAATTTATCTAGTTTTCAATAAAAAGAGGAATGTTTCACGTGAAACATTCCTTCTTTTAACTACTTACTTATTTCTTTTAAACAAACATTTATTTCTGATATTTCTTTATCTATTTTTTTTATATTTTCAGCTAATTCATTGTTAATTTGTGCTATAGTAACAATCTTGGTTCCTAATTCCTTTATTTCATGCTGATTAAATGTATTTGTTTCTCTAAATTTAGGTGAAAATATTTCTAAAGCTTCATCTGATATACTTTTCATTCTCTCTATAATAATATTTGTCTCTATTATTTTCTGCCTATTACTATTATATTTAGAAACGCATTTTTTTCTCTCATCTGTCAGCTTTTTAATTCTGTTTTCTAAATATTCTTTAGTTTTTTTCATATTTTACTCCTAACAACTAAATAATTAGCCTATATCTGTATTTGTAATTACATAGATACATTTAACCAATATACATAAACTTATATTATAGGTTCTTTTGAAGGTAACCCTGGTTTTCTAGGATATTTTTTAGGTGTGTTTTTTATTTTCTTGATATTAATAATTTTTCTCTTTATATCTGTATCAGGTAAATTAAAATCAACAATTTCCTCTATTTCTCCACCTAATACTTTAATTGCATTTTTTCCAATATTAATTTCATTCATGCATCCATCAGCTTTGTAACAAATAAAGTATCCATTTAATTTAATGAATGGAATACAATATTCTGAAAGTGTTGATATATTAGCTACTGCTCTTGATACACATAAATCATATTTTTCTCTGTAATTAGAATTTTTTCCTAAATCTTCAGCTCTACCATGAACCAATTCAATTTTATCCAATCCAAGTATATTTATCACTTCATTCAAAAAGAGAAGTCTTTTATTTAAAGAGTCCATTAGAATAATTTTCAAATTTGGAAACATAATTTTAATAGGTATTCCGGGAAATCCTGCACCGGTTCCAACATCAATCAGACTTTCATCTCCATTTAATTTAATACTTTTAACTAAAGATAAACTATCAACAAAATGCTTTTCAACAACCTCTTCAAACTCTGTAATGCCTGTTAAATTCATTACCTTATTTTTTTCAACCAACATTTCATAATATTTAAGAAATTGACAACATTGTTCTTCACTAATATTTATATCTAATTTTTCAATATGATTTCTTATAAATTCAATTTTATCCATATATACCTACTTTTTATTTATTTTTATGCTGTTCCATATATATAAGAAGAACTGAAATATCAGCTGGTGAAACACCTGATATTCTAGACGCCTGTCCTATGTTTATAGGTTTATACAATGTAAGTTTCTGAACTGCTTCTTTTCTTAAGCTTGATACCAATGTATAATCAAAATTTTCAGGTATTTTTTTATTTTCCAACTTTTTAAATTGAGCAACCTGCTTCATTTGTCTTGAAATATAACCATCATATTTAATATTTATATTTATTTGTTCAACAATATCTTCAGGTAAGTCTTTCTTTTCATCGTCAAAATGACTTATTTTTTGATAATCCAATTCAGGTCTTCTTATTAATTCAGCTAATGTTGTTCCTGTCTTAAGTGGAGTACTGCCAACAGATACTAAAAATTCCTGAACTTTTTTGTTAGCACCTATCGCATATTTATTTAATCTCTCTATTTCTTCTTTAATTACTTTCTCTTTATAGCAAACATAATCATATCTTTCTTTTGAAATCAATCCAATTTCATATCCAATCTTTGATAATCTAAGATCGGCATTATCCTGTCTTAATAATAATCTGTATTCTGCTCTTGAAGTCATCATTCTATAAGGTTCGTGACTTTCCTTTGTAACTAAATCATCAATTAATACTCCAATATATGCTTGTGATCTATCAAGAACCAGCATTTCTTTTCCCTGAACTTTTCTTGCAGCATTAATTCCGGCAATTATTCCTTGTGCTGCAGCTTCTTCATATCCTGAACTTCCATTAAACTGACCTGCACTAAATAATCCTGAAATATTCTTAAACTCAAGACTTGGCAATAATTGTCCATATTCTATACAATCATATTCTATTGCATATGCATTACGTACAATTTTAACATTTTCAAGTCCCGGAACTGTTTTGTACATAGCATACTGAACATCCTCAGGTAATGATGATGACATTCCACCTAAGTACATTTCATTTGTATACATTCCTTCCGGTTCTATAAAAACCTGATGTCTGTTTTTATCTGCAAATTTTACAACTTTATCTTCTATTGAAGGGCAATATCTAGGTCCCGTACCTTCAATCATTCCTGAAAATAATGGGGATCTGTTAATATTATCCCTTATAATCTTATGAGTTTCTTCATTTGTATATGTTAGCCAGCATGAAATCTGTTCTTTTTGTACACTTTCAGAATCTGTTTCGAATGAAAAAGGAACTACCTTTTTATCACCAAACTGTTCTTCCATTTTACTAAAATCTATAGAACGTTTATCCACTCTTGCCGGAGTACCTGTTTTAAATCTACGCATTTTTATGCCATTCTTAATTAAAGAATCAGTTAATAAATTTGCAGCCATAAGACCGTTTGGTCCTGTATATTGGCAAATATCTCCGTATATACATTTTGCTTTTAAATAAACTCCTGTAGCCAAAACAACTGCTTTTGCATAATAAACTGCACCTGATGCTGTTTTTACTCCTGTTATTTTTCCATCTTCAACTAAAATTTCTGCAACTTCAGCCTGTCTTATTGTTAAATTATCTGTATTTTCAAGAGTTTTTCTCATTTCTCTTGTATATTCCTGTTTATCAGCCTGCGCTCTTAATGAATGAACTGCAGGTCCTTTGGATTTATTTAACATCTTAGATTGGATAAATGTTTTATCTATATTTTTTCCCATTTCTCCACCAAGAGCATCTATTTCTCTTACTAAATGTCCTTTAGAAGTTCCACCTATATTAGGGTTACATGGCATTAAAGCTATGCTATCTACGCTTACTGTAAATACAATAGTATTATTTCCTAATCTTGCAGACGCAAGTGCCGCCTCGCATCCTGCATGTCCCGCTCCTATAATTACTACATCATATTTTTCTTCTACATGTGCCATTTTATTTTCCTCTCCAAATAGAACTTTTATTATTTTCCCATACAAAACTTACTAAATATCTCATTTACAAGGTCATCTTCTACGCTCTCACCAATAATTTGTCCTAAATATGTGTATGCATCCATTAAATCAATAGAATAAAAATCTTCAGGCATATCATTCTCTACTGATTTTATAACCTCTTCAATACTATTCTTTGCATTAATAAGTGATTCTTTTTGTCTTGCATTTGTAATATACAATTCATCATTATATTTAACTTTTCCTTCATAAAATAAATTTCTTATTTTATTTTCTAATTCATCTAACCCATCTCCTGTTTTTGCAGAAAATGTAATTACAGGTTTATTGTCAAATTCAGAAACATTCTTTTCGTTTATAATTGTTCCTAAATCAGATTTATTAAGTAAAACAATTGCCTGTTTATCTTTTATCAAATTAATAATTTCTTTATCATTTTCATCTAATTCTTTCGATGCATCTGCTACAAATATAACTAAATCACTTTTTTCAGCAAGTTCTTTTGCCTTATTTACACCAATTTGCTCAACTACATCTTCAGAATCTCTAATGCCCGCAGTATCAATTAAATTAAGAAAGACACCGTTTAAATTAATGCTTTCTTCTAAAGTATCTCTTGTAGTTCCTTCTATATCAGTAACAATCGCTCTTTCCTCCCCAAGAAGTAAGTTCAATAAAGAAGATTTTCCTGCATTTGGCTTGCCTAAAATTACAGTCTTAACTCCTTCTTTAACAATTCTTCCATTATCAAAATTGTTAATTAATCTTGAAAGTTCACCATTAACCTCTTCAAGAATCTTACTTAATTTATCTGAATATCCATCAATGCTTATATGCTCAGGGTCATCAAGTGCTGATTCTATAAAAGCTATATTATAAATAATTTTTTTTCTTAAGCTTTTGATTTTTTCAGAAACTCTTCCATTTAACTGCTCTATTGAACTTGATAAAGCAAATTCATTTTTTGCATTTATTACATCCATGACTGCCTCTGCCTGAGACAAATCCATTCTTCCGTTTAAGAAAGCTCTTTTTGTAAATTCACCCGGCTCAGCTGTTCTTGCACCATTTTTTAATACAATTTCCAATATCTTTCTAATAACTATCATTCCACCATGACAATTAATTTCAACTACATCTTCTCCTGTATATGAATGTGGTCCATTCATAACTGAAACCAGTACTTCATCAATTACTTTATCATTATCAACTATATGCCCATAGTTAATTGTATGTGATTTTACATTAACTAATTTTTTATCACTATTTACTGATTTAAATATTTTATCTACAATTTCAATTGCTTCATCACCACTTACTCTTATTATTCCTATTCCGGAATTACCTGATGCTGTTGCAATTGCTGCTATTGTATCAACCACTTTCATCTCATTACCAAGCCTTTCAAATTAATCAACTTTTTGTCATTAATTTTTCTTTACTCAAGATGTGCAAATTAACTACACATAATAAGCCATAATAATTTAGTATAACACATATTTTTCAAAAAGAAAACGTAGCAGTTATAACTGCTACGTTTACCTATGTTATATTTTATTATCTTTTTAAGATTACAACAACATGTCTGTATGGTTCTTCACCTTCACTCTTTGTTGTAACATATTTATCATTCTGTAATGCTGAATGAATAATTCTTCTTTCATATGGATTCATTGGCTCAAGAGATACCGGTTTCTTAATTCTCTTAACCTTAAATGCAATGTTTTTAGCAAGATTTTCAAGAGTAGCTTTTCTACGTTCTCTGTAGTTTTCTGTATCTAATTTTACTCTTAAATATTTTTCGCTTTCTTTATTAATAACGAGACTTACAAGATACTGTAATGAATCAAGAGTCTGCCCTCTTTTTCCAATAAGTATTCCCATATCATCTCCTACTAAATCAATATTTACAACACCATCTTCTTCGTTGATATCCATATTAATTTTTACAGTTAATTCCATTGCTTCAAAAACTTTTCCTAAAAATTCTCTTGCAATGTCTTCAATTGACTGATTTTTTCTAGCTTTAATGACTGCAGGCTTACTTCCTATTCCTAAGATTCCGTTACTGCCTTTGCTAATAACTTCATACTCTAACTTATCAGTTGTTGTTCCTAAATCAACACATGCATTAGTTAAAGCATCATCGATATTCTTTCCTGTATATTCCTTAAAATCCAACACTTTCACCTCTATTTTTTGTTTCTTTCATTAAAGTCATTTACCATATTTACTCTAGAACCAATGCTACCGTTCTTTTTCTTCATATTTTTCATTTTAGCTTCTTCAATTATCTTTTCTTTTTCTGCAAAAGATTTAGTTGAATTCGCTTTGCTTGAAACTGACTTTGTATTTGTAGATGCAGCCTTTAATACCTGTTCTCTATAAACACCGTTTTTCTCATTTCTAGCAATTCTCTTCTGTTCAGCTTTTTCCTTATTCTTTTCAATAATTTCGTTAACATCCATTTTCTTTAAATGCATATTAATAAATATCTGCTGAATCATCATAGCTGCTGAACTTGTTACCCAATAAATACCAATACCTGATGCAAACATATAACACATATAAACTGACATCAATGGCATCATAATATTCATCATTTTCATTGAACCGGCCATTGGATTATCCTGTGTATTTGTTGCTGCACTATTTAATTTCATTGATAATGTAACACTTAAGAACTGAGTTAAACCAGCTAATACAGGAATTAACAATACTAAAATAATAGGTAATCCTGCTTTAAGCATCTGTGATGGTGAATCACTTAAGTTATAACAAAAGAAATTGTTAATATTATGAATATGATCATAAGCTTTATCAACTACTGAACTATCAATAGTATCAACTAATTTACTTAAACTAAATCCATCAACTTTTAATGTTGCTCTGTTGTATCCTGACATAACATCAATACAATTATTAACCTGCTGTGTTGTTAAATCAGAAAATGAATCTACTTTATAAGTAAAGAATTCTTTAATCTGACTTCCATTCATATTTTGTAATATTGTCAAATAATAATCTTTAACAGAACTTACATATGCCGGAATATTCATAATAACTCTATATAAAGCTAAGATAATAGGCATCTGAATAAGTAACTGTAAACAACTTCCTGTAGGTGAAACACCATACTTATCATATACAGCCTTAATTTCTTCCTGCTGTGCAAGCTGTGATGCCTGATCAACTTTATTTTTATATTTTTTCTGAATTGCCTGAATTTCCGGATTCATTACTGAATTCAATTTTGAAAATTTCTGTTGCTTAATTGTACTTGGAAGCATTAACATTCTAATTACTACTGTAAAAACAATAATACATAATCCAATACTTTCAATTCCTATAGAAGAAAAAATAAAGTAAATTGCTTCAAGTATTTTTCCTAATATCCAAGCAAATGGCATTAATATACCACTCTGCTGTGTAGCTAATAATAATTCCAATTATTCCTCCTTAAGGCACAGGATCATAGCCCCCTTTAGAGAAATGGTTACACCTTAAAATTCTCTTTATGGCTAAAAACGATCCTTTTAAAGGTCCATATTTCTGTAAAGCTTCTATGGCATACTGAGAGCATGATGGTATAAATCTGCAACAAGGCGTAATTTTCATAGGTGAAATAAATTTTCTATAAAATTTTATACATCCTATAAGAATAAAATTTATACCTTTAGATAATTTCTTTATCATCTTCATATACCCTCCCATAAATGTACCATATAGAAGTTTTTTTCATTTTCAAGTTACAAACATATTCTAAAATGATAAAAAAGCTTATTTACATGCTTTTTTCATTTAGAATTCCATTGATTTTTCCTAAATGCAACAATGCACTTTCAATTTCTTTATATTTTCTGTCCTTTGCACTTTCACGTGCAATTACGACAATGTCCAAACCACTATTGAACATTTCTTTATTTAGTCTGTAGCTTTCCCTTATTAGACGTGTCAGATGATGTCTTATTACACTATTTCCTACTTTTTTACTTACTGATATTCCTAATCTGTTACTATCTAATTGGTTTTCAAGTACATACATAACTAAATATTTATTTGCCTTTGATTTTCCATTTTTATAAACATTTTGAAAATCTCTATTCTTTTTTAGCGAGTCATAACTATTCATTACAATACCTCTTTAAAATAAGAAAAGAAAAAGGCCACAAAACTGCGGCCTATGCTGACAATACTTTTCTTCCTTTTGCTCTTCTAGCTGCAAGAACTTTTCTTCCGCCTGCTGTGCTCATTCTTGATCTAAAACCATGAACTTTTGATCTCTGTCTCTTTTTTGGCTGATATGTCATTTTACCCTTATGCATTCCGATACACCTCCTTACGCACTATAATAAAACATCATTTCAATTATAATGGCAAGTTAATTTTACGTCAAGCATTTTATTTTTTGTTAATTTTTATTATTTTTTTGATTTACTTTACATAACATTTGCGGGTAATTAACACCAGTTATCAACATTTTATTAATAAAAAGTTAATAACTCACATTATTTTTTCCTTTTACCTCCCATTTATTCACACTTTTATAAGTTATTAACATTAATAACTTTTTTTATTAATAAAATTATTGTTATTTTTTGTCGAATTATTTGTAAACCTATTTTTTATTTTATGTAAACTTATCACAAAAATTTTTCGTTATTTTTCCACAAAATCTTTTTTCTCTATTTTACATCAAAATTTTTACACGTTTATTAGTTTCTTCTTTATTATATATAAGTTGAAAACATTTTTGTTTTTTGCTATTATAATTATGTGTGTAATTTTGCGCATTTTTTTACTTTTAGAAGTTTATTTTATAAAAAATAGGAGAATTATTTATGTATTCTACATTGATTGAAAAATGGCCTGAGATTCTCAATACGTTTAAACAGGATTACGATATTTCTGATGTTTCCTTCAAAACATGGATAAAACCATTGCATGTTAAATCTTTTGAAGACAATGTCGTAACTTTAGTTTATCAGGGTGAAACTGAGATGCTTGGTCTTCAATATATAAAGAAAAAATACCAGATTCCATTAAAAGTAACTATTGAAGAAATTATGAAAATGGAACTTGAACTTCAGTTTGTTTTACCATCTGACATTAAAGATGAACCAAGTGAAACCGAAGAACATATTACAATTAATGAATCAGCTTCACTTACAAGCAGAATTGCTGAAGCTAATTTAAATAGTAAATATACTTTTGATACATTTGTTGTAGGCTCTAACAATATTTTAGCCCACGACACATCTCTTGCAGTTGCTGAGTCTCCAGGTGGAATCTACAATCCTTTATTTATCTATGGAGGTGTAGGTCTTGGTAAAACCCACCTTATGCAATCAATTGGTCATTTTGTATTAAATAAAAATCCTAACGCTAAGGTTTTATATACTACAAGTGAATCTTTTACTAATGAACTTATTGAAACACTACGTAATAAAAGCGGTAATCAACAGGAAATGTCTGATTTTAGAGCAAAATATCGAAATGTAGATGTTTTACTTATTGATGATATACAGTTTCTTCAGAAAAAGGAAAGTACTCAGGAAGAATTTTTCCATACTTTCCAGTATTTGTATATGCATAAAAAAGCCATTGTTATTAGTTCAGATAGAAAGCCTAAGGACTTAGAAGGACTTGAAGACAGATTGGTTAACAGGTTTGAATCTGGATTAACAGTAGATATCCAAAGTCCTAATTATGAAACAAGAATGGCAATTTTGAAAAAGAAAGTTGAAGTTGAAGGTATAGATATACCTAATGACGTATTAGATTACATTTCAACAAATGTTATTTTCAATATTCGTGAACTTGAAGGCTCATTAACTAAGATTATTGCTTTTAGTAAAATCAGCAATCAGACTATTGATTTAGATTTTGCTAAAGATGTTCTTAAGGATTATATTTCACCTGAAGAAGATAACACAATAACATGTAAAAAAATTATCGAAGTAGTTGCTGATCATTTTGGAATTTCACCTAATGATTTAGCTTCTAAGAAGCGTTCTAAAGAAATAGCATATGCCAGACAGGTATGCATGTACATTTGTAAAACGCTTACCGATGAGACAAATAAGAAAATTGGATTAGCTCTTCATAAAGACAATCCATCTACCGTAATATATGGAGTTAATCAGATAAAAGAAGAAATGGCAAGAGACATAAATACTAAAAATATGGTGGAAGTTATTATTAAAAAGCTTAATACGAAGTGAAGTTATTAACATTTTTGTATTAATAACTACTATTTTGATGTTAATAACTATATTTTCAGTATTAAAATGTTATTAATATATTGTTAATATCCTACTTTTATATTTTTAAGCTATTAACATTTTTTTATTAACAATATCCTCAAAATGTTAATAGTTTTTAAAATTATTCATTTGTTATTAATGCAGCCTTTTCTTTTATACATGGGGCTTAGAACTAGTTTTTAACTTATTAACATCCCCTATATACTACTGCTACTAATTATTATTTATTTATTTATATAAATTTATACATTTTTCAACACTTACACATAAAGGAGATTTTACAATGAAACTTATTTGCAAAAAAAATGATTTACTTTCAGGAGTTAACATTACTATGAAAGCCGTATCCTCAAAAACTACTATGTCTATATTAGAATGTTTTCTTATTGACGCTACTGAGGGAAAAATTAAAATGACTGCTAATGATATGGAACTTGGCATTGAAACGGTTGTCCAAGGTGAAATTATTGAACCGGGTAGTGTAGCTATAGAAGCTAAATTATTTTCAGAAATTATAAGAAAACTTCCTGATAATGATGTAGTTATTGATGTTGATAATGAATATAAAGCAAACATTACATGTGAAAATGCCAAATTTAACATTATAGGTAGAGATGGAGATGATTTTTCTTATTTACCTGAAATAAAAAAGGAAAAAAGTATTAGTATTTCACAGTTTTCATTAAAAGAAGTTATAAGACAGACAATATTCTCAATTGATGACAAAAATAATAATAAACTTATGACAGGAGAACTTTTTGAAATATCAGGTAATAATTTAAAAGTTGTTGCATTGGATGGTCATAGAATAGCTATAAGAAATATTGAATTAAATGCTGAATATGAAGATATTAAAGTTGTTGTTCCTGGAAAAACTTTAAATGAAATAAGCAAAATTTTAAATGGTGGAGTTGATGATATTGTTAATATTTATTTCACAACAAACCATATATTATTTGAATTTGATAATACACTTGTTGTTTCAAGATTAATTGAAGGCGAATATTTTAAGATAAATCAGATGCTTTCAAGTGATTATGAAACTAAGGTTGTAATTAATAAAAGAGAAATGCTTGATTGTATTGATAGAGCAACACTTCTTATTAAAGAAGGCGATAAGAAACCTATTATTATTACAATTAAGGATGGAATAATGGAATTTAAGATTAATTCTTTCATTGGTTCTATGGATGAAGAAATTTACATTCAAAAAGAAGGAAAAGATATGATGATTGGTTTTAATCCAAGATTCTTAATAGATACATTAAAGGTTATAGATGAAGAACAGATAAATATATATTATGTAAACCCTAAATCACCATGTTTTATAAGAGATGATGAAGGAAAATATATTTACTTAATTCTTCCTGTTAACTTTTCAGTAGCAAATAATTAGTTTAGGAATAGAAAAAAATGGAAAAAATAAAAATAAAAGATGATTATATTAAGTTAGGTCAGGCATTAAAATTAGCAGGACTTGTTAGTTCAGGTATTGATGCAAAGTTTGTTGTTCAGGATGGACAAGTAAAGGTAAATGGAGAAGTTGATACCAGAAGAGGAAAGAAACTTGTACCTGGAGATACTTTTGAATTTGATGGTACAATTGTAGAAGTAGAATAATGGTTATTGAAAAATTAAATCTTTGTAATTATAGAAACTATGAAACATTAGATTTAAACGTTGATTCTAAAACTAATATTTTATATGGTGACAACGCACAGGGAAAAACAAATATTCTTGAAGCTATATATATATGTAGCACAACGAAATCTCACAGAGGTGGGAAAGATAAAGAAGTTATAAAATTTGGATGTGATGATGCACATATAAAAATATATATTAACAAAAAGAATAAAGAATATCGAATTGATATTCATTTGAAAAAAAATAAGTCTAAAGGAATTGCTATAAATGGAATTCCTATAAAAAAAGCAAGTGAATTATTTGGGATATTTAATGTTGTATTCTTTTCACCGGAGGATTTAAATATTATTAAAAATGGTCCATCCGAGAGAAGAAGGTTTATAGATTTGGAGTTATGTCAACTAGATAAATTATATGTTTATAATTTGCTAAATTACAATAAGATATTAAATCAAAGAAATAAACTATTAAAGGATTTATATTTTAAGCCTGATTTAGAGGAAACTTTGGACGTATGGGATTTACAACTTGCTAAATATGGAAGTGAAGTTATTAAACGTCGAAGTGAATTTGTAAAAAAAATAAACGAAATAATAAATCCAATTCACAAAAAAATTACAGATAACAAAGAAAATATAATAGTTAAATATGATAAAAACTGCGATGAATTAGAGTTATATAATCAACTTGTTTTAACAAGAGAAAAAGATAAAAAGTATAAGAATACAAATGTTGGACCACATAGGGATGACCTAAGTTTTTATTATGATGATATGAATGTAAGAACTTACGGAAGTCAGGGACAACAAAGAACTGCAGCTTTATCTTTAAAACTGGCTGAAATTGAAATAGTAAAAAGCATAATACATGATACACCGGTATTGTTGTTAGACGATGTATTATCGGAATTAGATTCAAAAAGGCAGAATGAGTTATTAAATAGTTTAGAAAACGTACAGACAATTATAACTTGTACGGGTTTAGATGAATTTATAGAAAACAGATTTAAAATTAACAAAATATTTAACGTAAAAGAAGGAAAAGTTTTTGAAAAAACTATTTAACTGAAAGGAGTTACTAATGGGTAACAATACAAATGTAGAAAATGAATATGGTGCAGACCAAATACAGATTCTTGAAGGACTTGAAGCGGTACGTAAAAGACCTGGTATGTATATTGGAACAACATCAACAAGAGGTCTTCATCATTTAGTTTATGAAATAGTTGATAATGCTGTTGATGAAGCTTTAGCAGGTTATTGTAGTGAAATTGATGTACAGATTAACAAAGATAATTCTATTACAGTAAAGGATAATGGACGAGGAATTCCTGTTGGAATTAATGAAAAAACAGGTTTGCCTGCAGTACAGGTTGTATTTACAGTACTTCATGCCGGAGGAAAATTCGGTGGTGGAGGATACAAAGTATCCGGTGGATTACATGGTGTAGGTGCATCTGTAGTTAACGCCTTATCACAGTGGTTAGAAGTTAAAGTATGTAGAGAAGGAAAAATCCATTATCAGAAATATGAATATGGACATGTTGTAAGTGAATTAAAAGTTATAGGTGAATGTGATCCTGATTTTACAGGAACAGAAGTTACATTCTTACCGGATAATACAATTTTTGAAGATACTGTTTATCAGTTTAAGGTGTTAGAGGAAAGATTAAGAGAGACAGCTTTCCTTACTAAGAATTTAAAAATTATTTTAAGAGATGTAAGAGAAGAAGAACCAAAAGAAGAAATATTCCATTATGAAGGTGGTATAAAAGAATTTGTAAGTTATCTTAATGAAGGAAAGACTGCTTTATATGATGACATTTTATATTGTGAAGGAACAGTAAATAATGTTTATGTTGAAGTTGCTCTTCAGCACAACGATGGATATAACGAAAATACAATAAGTTTTGTTAATAACATTAACACTCCTGAAGGTGGAACACAGGTTGAAGGCTTTAAAAGAGCACTTACAAAAACTTTTAATAGTTATGCAAGAACTAAAAAAGTATTAAAAGATAATGAAGAAAATCTTTCAGGTGAAGATATAAGAGAAGGTCTTACTGCTATAATTAGTGTTAAGATTGAGGATCCACAGTTTGAAGGACAGACAAAACAAAAATTAGGAAATAGTGAAGCACGTGCTGCTGTGGAAAATGTTATGAGTGAACAGTTAACATATTTCCTTGAACAGAATCCAAATGTAGGAAAGATTATATGCGAAAAGGCTGTTTTAGCACAAAGAGCAAGATTTGCAGCAAGAAATGCAAGAGAAGCTACAAGAAGAAAAACAGCTTTAGATGTAGCTGCTTTACCGGGAAAATTAGCTGATTGTTCAGATAAAGATCCAAAGAAATGTGAAATTTTCATAGTCGAAGGAGATTCCGCCGGTGGTTCAGCTAAAAAAGCAAGAACAAGAGCAACACAGGCTATTCTTCCTTTAAGAGGAAAGATTTTAAATGTAGAAAAAGCCAGAATAGATAAAATTATGGCAAATGCAGAAATAAGAGCAATGATAACAGCGTTTGGAACAGGAATTCAGGATGATTTTGATATATCAAAATTGAGATATGACAAAATTATTATCATGACTGATGCCGATGTTGACGGAGCTCATATTGATACACTCATGCTTACATTTTTCTATAGATTTATGCCTGAGTTAATAAAAGATGGACATGTATATTTAGCAATGCCACCACTTTATCAGGTAACAAGAAACAAAAAAAATTATTATGCCTATAATGATGATGAGTTAAATAAAATACTTACAGAAATAGGTCGTGATAATCAGAATAAAATTCAGCGTTATAAAGGTCTTGGTGAAATGGATGCGAGCCAGTTATGGGAAACAACAATGGATCCTAACACAAGAATATTGAAACAGGTTAAAATTGACGATGAAACAATAACTGAAATAGATAAGACATTTACAACTCTTATGGGTGATGAAGTAGAACCAAGAAGAGAGTTCATAGAAGCAAATGCAAAATTTGTTCAGAACTTAGATGTATAGGAGGATGCTATAAATAATGGATGACAAGATATTTGACAGAATACATGAAGTAGATTTAAAAAGTACAATGGAGACCTCTTATATTGATTATGCCATGAGCGTAATTGCAGCAAGAGCATTACCGGATGTAAGAGATGGACTTAAGCCGGTACAAAGAAGAGTTCTTTATTCAATGGTTGAATTAAATAATGGACCTGATAAGCCACATAGAAAATGTGCCCGTATTGTTGGTGATACAATGGGTAAATTCCATCCACACGGCGATAGCTCAATTTATGGAGCTTTAGTAAACATGGCCCAGGAATGGAATACAAGATATCCATTAGTTGATGGACATGGAAACTTTGGCTCAGAAGATGGTGATGGCGCAGCTGCCATGCGTTATACAGAAGCACGTTTAAGCAAAATATCTACAGAAATGATAGCAGATATTAACAAAGACACAGTAGAATTTGTACCAAACTTTGATGAAACAGAAAAAGAACCTACAGTTTTACCATCAAGATATCCTAACTTATTAGTAAATGGTACAAGCGGTATTGCAGTAGGTATGGCTACAAATATACCACCACACAATCTTGGTGAATCGATTGATGCAATTGTGAAAATAATTGACAATCAGGTAGAAGAAAATAGAGCAACAGATTTGGATGAAATCATGGAAATTATAAAAGGACCTGATTTTCCAACTGGAGCAAATATACTTGGAACAAAAGGAATAAGCGAAGCCTATCGTACAGGTAGAGGAAAAATAAAGGTAAGAGCAACTACAGAAATTGAGACTTTGGATAATGGAAAGAGCAGAATTATAGTTACTGAGCTTCCATATATGGTAAACAAAGCAAAATTAGTAGAAAAAATAGCTGAATTACATAAAGAAAAAAGAATAGAAGGAATTTCTGACTTAAGAGATGAATCTGACCAGGATGGTACAAGAGTAGTAATCGAAGTTAAGAGAGATGCTAATGCAAATGTAATATTAAATCAGTTATATAAACATACACAAATGCAGGATACATTTGGTGTTATCATGCTTGCTTTAGTAAATGGCGAACCAAAAGTCTTAAATTTATTAGAGGTATTAACATGCTACTTAGATCATCAGAAAGATGTAGTTACAAGAAGAACACGTTATGAACTTAATAAAGCTGAAGAAAGAGCTCACATAATTAAAGGTTTATTCATTGCATTAGATAATATTGATGAAGTAATTAAAATAATAAGAGCTTCAAGAAATACAGCAGAAGCAAAGAAAGCATTAATGGAAAGATTTACATTGTCTGAAGCACAGTCACAGGCAATTGTAGATATGAGACTTCGTCAGTTAACAGGTTTAGCAAGAGAAGATTTACAGGCTGAATATGATGATTTAATGGCGAAAATTGCATTCTACAAAGGAATTCTTGAAGACGAAAATAAATTATTAGGAGTAATCAAGGATGAAATCTTAGTAATAAAAGAAAAATATGCTGATGAAAGAAGAACAACAATTGGAATAGACTTAGAAGATTTGTCAGATGAAGATTTAATTCCAAGACGTGATACTGTTGTAACCATAACAAATTTAGGATACATCAAACGTATGACAACGGATAACTTCAAAGCACAAAACCGTGGCGGAAAAGGAATAAAGGGTATGAATACCATAGATAATGACTTTATAAAGAATTTATTTATGACAAATACTCACCATTATATTATGTTCTTTACAAATACAGGACGAGTATACAAATTAAAATGTTATGAAATTCCGGAAGCAAGTAGAACAGCAAGAGGAATGGCTATAATTAATTTACTACAGCTTCAGCCAGGTGAAAAAATAACAACAATGGTTCATTTTGCTGATTTTGATGAAGATAGAAATCTCATTATGGCAACAAAGAAGGGAACAATTAAGAAGACACCGTTAAGTGCATATATGAATATAAGAAAAACAGGTATTCAGGCAATAACACTTAGAGATGATGATGAATTAATTGAAGTAAAAGTATCTGATTGTGAACAAAATGTATTAATGTTAACAAAGAAAGGTCAGGCAATAAAATTTGCTGAAAAGGATATAAGAGAAACAGGAAGATCTGCAATGGGTGTAAAAGGTATTACACTTAGAAATGGAGATGAAGTTGTAGCAATGCAACTTGAAACACAGGGCGAATATATAACTTTCGTTTCAGCAAATGGATATGGTAAGAGAAACAGATTTACAGACTTTAAACTACAGAACCGTGGTGGAAAAGGTGTAAAATGTTATAACATTACTGATAAGACAGGAGAAGTAGTGGGCGTAAAAGCAGTCAATGATGGAAATGAAATTATGCTTATTACAAATCAGGGAATTATAATAAGAATAAAAGTTGATGACATTTCAGTACTTGGAAGAGTTACATCAGGTGTTAAATTAATGAACACAGGTGAACAAGAAGATATAATTGTTGCAAGTATAACAAAAGTAAAAGAAAGTGTTACTTTAGCAGATGAAGAAGCAAGAAGATTAGAAGAATTGCAGGAAGACAATGAAAGCGATGAAATAGAATCTGAAGGCATAGATGAAGAAACACAGGAATAATAAAGAACAGTGTGATTGACAGGTGAGAGAAACTAGGTTTTTCTCACCTGTATTAACAATAACTAAAAATACTAATACAAATTAACACAGTAAAGATTAATAAAACACATAAATTATTAATAAGTTTTAAAATAAACAGGGAGGTTATTAATAAATGAGAGAAATAGATGCTCAGTTACTGACAAAAAATATTAAGGAAATGTGTATAGAAGCAAATCATTACCTATCAGATGATATGAAAAAGGTATTTGACAATGCCCGTAATAATGAAAAATCACCATTAGGAAAACAAATATTAGAGCAGTTAGATGAAAATTTAAAAATAGCAAGAGAAGATAAGATACCAATTTGTCAGGACACAGGGATGGCAGTCGTATTTGTTAAAATTGGACAAGATGTACATATAACAGGAGCAAATATAGAAGATGCAATAAATGAAGGCGTTCGTCAGGGCTATGTAGAAGGGTATCTAAGAAAATCAGTTGTTAATGACCCAATAATAAGAAAAAATACAAAAGATAATACACCGGCTGTAATTCATTATGAAATCGTTCCGGGAGAAAATATAACAATAACAGTTGCACCAAAAGGATTTGGAAGCGAAAATATGAGCAGAGTATTTATGCTTAAACCAGCTGATGGAATAGAAGGAGTAAAGAATGCAGTGTTAACTGCAGTAAGGGATGCAGGACCAAATGCATGCCCACCTATGGTAGTTGGTGTAGGTATAGGTGGTACATTCGAAAAATGTGCATATCTTGCAAAAAAGGCATTGGCAAGAGAAGCAGATAGTAGTTCAGATATAGAATATGTAAGCAAATTAGAAAATGAATTATTAGACAAAATAAATAAAATGGGAATTGGACCTGGAGGTTTGGGAGGAACACAGACAGCATTAGCAGTAAATGTGGAAACATACCCAACCCATATAGCAGGATTACCTGTAGCTATAAATATATGTTGTCATGTAAACAGACACGTAACAAGAACAATCTAAAATTAAAATACTAAATAAAAAGATAATTGTTCCACATCACGGTCTAGTTTATCTTTATTTACGCCATTGTAGCACGTATTTATTACTAAAATAAATTTATTGTATTAGGAGAAAAACATGGATAGAAAAATAACAGCCCCATTTGATAAAAAAATATCACAGGAATTAAAAGCAGGAGATTATGTTTATATTACAGGAACTATATATACAGCCAGAGATGCAGCACATAAAAGAATGGATGAAGCATTAAAAAAGGGAGAAAAACTTCCGTTTGATGTAGAAAATAATGTTATTTATTATATGGGACCATCTCCAGCAAGAGAAGGACGACCAATTGGATCAGCAGGACCAACTACAGCAAGCAGAATGGATAAATATGCACCAAAACTTTTAGACAAAGGTTTAATTGGAATGATTGGTAAAGGTAAACGAACAGAAGAAGTAAAAGAAGCAATTGTAAGAAATAAAGCAGTATATTTTGCAGCAATAGGTGGTGCAGGAGCTCTTTTATCAAAATGCATAAAGAAAAGTGAAGTTATAGCATATGATGATTTAGGCACAGAATCTATAAGAAAACTTGAAGTAGAAAATTTGCCGGTTATAGTTGTAATTGATTGTGAAGGAAATAATTTATATGAAATAGCAATAAAGGAGTATTGTAGTGAAGATAAATAGAATTGCATATATGGTTATGAGAAGATTTTATTATATACCTTCAATGATGCATGACATAGTATCAGCAGAAAATAGTAAAAAATACACATTTGAAGAAAGATATAATAAAGTAAGAAATGTAATCAAAAATGTAAATAAATTTGGTCATGTAAAAATAAGATGTACAGGAACTGAAAATATACCTAAAGAAAATGGCTATATATTATTTCCAAACCATCAAGGATTATTTGACTTCTTATTAATAGTAGAAACACATGACAATCCAGTGTCAGTTGTAATGAGAAGTAATTTAGAAAATGTAATATTGTTAAAACAGGTTAGAAAAGCATTAGATGGCAAATTAATTGACAGAGATGATGTAAGACAGGCAATTGGAATAATAAATGAGATGAAAGATGAGGTTTCTAAAGGTAAAAATTTTGTTATATTCCCAGAGGGAACAAGAAGTAAAGATGGAAACAATCCGGGACCGTTTAAAGGAGGAACTTTTAAAAGTGCAATGAAAGCAAAAGCTCCAATAGTACCTGTAGCATTAATAGATTCGTTTAAACCATTTGATACTCCTGGAACAAGTGAAGTATGTGTTCAAATTCATTACTTAAAGCCAATAAAATATGAAGAATACAAAGATATGAATACAACTCAGGTAGCTGATATGGTTAGAACAAGAATAATAGAAAAAATAAAGAAAGAAGAAAAAGTAAAATTCGTGACTTATATAATTAAGTGCAAATAGTACTAAAAAAATAGTGCTATTTGCACTATTTTTTTTGCGTTTAAATTTATAAACAGGATAAAAACTGTACAAAATTTAAATGCTTAAAGGTCGAATAGATATAGAAGAGTAGTAACAAAGTAAATAATAGGATGAAGAAATAATGGAGGGGATAAATAAAATGCAACAGGATGAAGAACAACTAATGAGATTGAAAAGAAAATGTGTACCAATAATGGTGGTTATATCAATAATGGTTATAATGCTGGTGATTATGGTAGTTGTAATTTATTTAATTATAAATCACAAAGTAATTTTTGACTATCTTTTCAAAAGTTCTTATATGCCGGTATAGCCTATTGTTACAGGCTTTTCCGGCATTTTTCGTTATGGAAGATATTCTCAAATCTTCTTATATCCCCGTATGTTTTGATGTTCAAAAGTAGTATGTGGAGTAGTAAATTCTCCGTTTACTACTTATGCAATCAGCCGCTTCATTTCTGTTATCGACGTTTCGGAAGTCGTATGCGCGTAATAGTTCAGTGTCATGTTGATGTTAGAATGTCCCATGATGTACTGTAATGCCTTTGGGTTCATTCCTGCATTTGCTAACGTGGTGCAGAATGTGTGGCGTAAGGTGTGCGGTGTCATTACCTTTGGCAATGCTACCTTTTGCGTTTTGTTGTATTTCCTTACAAGCCCCCGGAACATACTTTCATAGTTGACCGCCACTTTTGGCAAGCCGTTCCGGTTAAGGAACAGAAACTTTGTGTAGCCCTCCAAAATAACAGGCTGTGCATATTTCCGTTTGTTCAGCACCCGCTGAAATGCTTCCAACACTTTTTCACTCATAGGAATAACCCGGTTGCCGCTTTTCGTCTTAGGTGTTTCCACATAGTAGCCCACGTCTGCAATCTTCAAAAGTTGGTGGTCTACATGGATAAGCTGTTTGTCTAAGTCAATGTCAGCTTCCGTCAATCCGCAGAGTTCCGAAATGCGAAGCCCTGTCCCTAACAGTATGATAATCTCGTCGTAGTATTTCTGATAGACTTTATCATGCTGCACAAAGGACAAGAAAGCCGCTTCCTGCGTAGGGGATAGAGGTTCCTTTGGTTCTGTATCATCTTCAAGGACTGTGTTCAACTGGAAGTCAAACGGATTTTTACGAATACAATCGTCCTGTATGGCTGTGTAAAAGGCAGCCTTTAAGGAACGCTTGTGGTTGTTGATAGTTTTGAAGCCGTAACCTTTTTCTTTCATGCGTAACGCCCATTCCTTTGCGTCGGAGAGCTTCACATTTTCAATCCGGCAGGCTCCAAGTTTATCCTCCTGCAAAATCCGCATGAGCTGTTTTCGCCCCTGCTTTGTACCATGCCGCACATTTGCCCGGTGGCGTATCTGCTTTGCGTAGAGTTGGCAGACAGTCATTTTCTTTCCGATATGGTCGATACCGTCGTCAAGGTCTTTTTGGATTTCTTTCTCTTTTTCCCTCAACGCTATATCGTCGCGCTTTCCTGCCGGGGTTTTGTCCGTAGGCACTAACTTCCAAGAATAAACAAACTGCGGTTTCCCAAAGGTGTCTATATATTTGTAGGCATATCTCCCGTCTTTTCTCTGGCTCTCTCCGGTGCGGAGAATACGATTTTTATTATCCCGTCTTTTTTCCGACATCGTTATGCTCCTTTCCATAATGGAAAGAGCCTTGATATGCTTGACTACATTGTACCACATTCAAGGCTCGATTTCACTATCAGATTGCGTCCACCGTATCAATCATTTTTTCAAACTGCTTCCGCTTAATCTGAATACGGTTTCCGTTCATCATTACCCAGTCCGGGACGGGATTTTCTTCTGCCAGTTTCCGCAGCTTGCTTTCTCCGATACGGAAATATTTTGCCGCTTCTTCTATGGTAAGAGTGTACTTTTCCCAAATCGGCACGTCGTTATTGTTCAATTTGTCGTCCCCCTTTCTTAATGGGTCAAAAGTTAATGTGTAACATAGGCTTTAATCGGACGGCTATTAGCGTAACCTCATGGGACTTGCACCCCTCCGGCGGTCTGCCGAAGCCCTACCCATTGCCTGCGACGCTTCTAACGCTCGGACTATGGCTGTAAGGAAGTATCATTATATATTCTGTGCGTTATCGCCCGCAGGGTGCTATCCCTGCTTTACGGTGTGGTATTTCTCGCTCGCTTTTCGGTTAAGAAAAAGGTCATGGCGTACCCACCGCATGGCTCGGCACAAAAGGAACGTATCCGATTTGCCTTATACTGCGTCGCCGTTCTATTGCGCCGCTTTCTTTGTCAAAGAGCAGAGAGCTGTTCTGCGATATGGAACGGAAAAGGGAGAAGCGTTCCAATACCGCGTTGGTTTATTCAGCCCTAAATGTGAGGATTGCCCTCATCAGTTTTGCTTGCAGCCTTTCGCGTATTTCTTCGTCTACTCCAAAATAAACATTTCCTCGCTCATCATAGAGCTTCCGCATGGAAAGACTTGCTATATAGCCGCTGAAATGCTGCAATACAATCTTCATTGCGTCCGGGTCGCCTTTGCTCGCCGCCAAAATAACGGGATAGGGAACAAGGGCATTTTCCGGGTACTCGGTCGGTTTACCATTCAATCCATTCATCAGCGTTTTCCTCCAAATATTTTTTTAACTGCTCAAAGGAGCTTGTCCGGCGATACTGTACCGTACTTCTTGAGATATTGAGTTGCTTTCCGATTTCTATATCAGTCAATCCCTCAAAGTAATACAGCAGTATAATTTTGCGCCGTTCTTCGGGCAAAGCCCGGATAGCTTCAAGTAGCAGTTTTGGGGTTATTTCTTTTCCTGCCATTTGATAAGACGGCTCTGCTTCTTCGTCTTGAAAATACTTATCGACGGTATAAAGTTGCCGTTCCTCATGCAAGGCAAGGTTGGAAAAAGTAACCTCCCGAACTCTGCGCCGACGAATTTCTTCATGGGCGTTGCACGCTTCGTTGTGCAGCACTGATTTACAGAACTTTTGAAACGCACATTGCTTTTCAAATTCCCTGCGATTAGGTGTCATGGTGTTCACCTCCTTTCTGCCGAAAGGCGGTAGTACCTCCCCTTTTCGCGGGATAATACAGGCGACTTTTTGCTTTGCCAAAAAGAGGACAAAGTTTTTGAAAAAATCTTCTGTAAACGCAAAATACGCCCGCCCGAAAAAACTCGGACAGGCGCAGAGGAATTAAAAGAAGTATTCAGATGATTTGACAATTCATATATATAGCCGCAATAACCCCTTGTAGGAGGCGGGCTTTTTTTGATAAGGTATTCCTTATCTGTATGTATTCATTCTTTCCTTTTTTCACAATGACAACCTCCCAATATACCGCCCCTGCTGATTGCATGGGATAGAGAGTGTCAAAGTGCTTTAAGCAAAAAGAAACGGCGGCTTTTCCATAAGCCACCGTTTCAAAGGCGCGTGAAAATATGTCTGCTTTACGACGGCTTTTTTTCTTTTGCCGTCGCGCGGCAGATTTAGTCTATTTTATATCCATTTGTTATAATATTTGCAATATCTAAATTTATTCTCTGTGGTTATTCAGTCACTTTTTTCGCCTTACCAAAAACAAAACACAAGCAAGAGAAAATACAATACTACATATAATGTACGTCCAATTAAAAAATGAAATATTGATTAAATATTGTGCAGATTGACTTTTAATGAAGTTAACATATGGCATATTGTTACCAATAGTTTCCATAACTTCAACAATGTTTGTCGGACTTAAATTATATAAAAACGAGCCAAACAAATATAATGTGATTTTTTCAACGATAGATGGTAGAAGAATAGCCAATACATAAAACCAAATTTTGTATTGATTACAGGATTTCCATAAATATATTGTTCCTAAAAGATACGGTATAATAGCAAGTAAACCGCCTAAAAGGGGTGTATATAAATGAAAGCCTAAAACAATAAATACAATACGAATTAAAAGGTACACTCCTAAAATAATTATCCAGTTCAGTAACAATACCAAAATAGAATTTTGCTTTTGTCCGTTTGTTACGTTACTCTGTTGTTGCATTTCTACACCTCCCGAAAGAAAGGACGTTCCACTTTTGGAAACGTCAAGGTTACGGTTGTTCCACCATAAGAATTAGTCTGTATTTCCACTTTTATAGTTAGGTCATTAGCCATTTTTTGAACAAGGTATAACCCCATGCCTGTAGAACGGCTTAAATAACTTCCTGTATCGCCGGTAAAACCTTTATCAAAAACAAATGGCAAATCCGATATGGGTATGCTCATTCCATTATCGTTAATAGATAAGATGATTTCTTCACTTTGTGAAGCTTCATTGATTGAGAATTGAAGAAAGGGAGAAGATTTTTTTTCAGCATATTTTACACTATTACTAATAATCTGTCCTAAAATAAACATTAGCCCTTTTTTGTCGGATATAATTTGATATTCATTCCCCAAAAACTCAATAGAAAATCCGGCTTCTTCAAGCAGAGTTACATTATCCTCAACTGCTTCTCGACAAGTCCTAAGAATAGATAGTGGTTCAAAATAATAATCTTTATGGACAGCACCAAGCCGAGAAAAATAAAGGATTTGTTCAACATCTTGCCGCGCATGGTCACGCACGTAAAGCATACGAGTATGCACTAAAGGGGACATTTCGTTTTTTCGATTATCCAATAACAATGTCATAAGCGATAGTGGCTTTTTAATTTCATGCGCCCAATTTTCAATATATTGTTCATAGTCCGAAATCTTTATTTTCTGTTCGTTCACATATTCCTGCTGTGTTCTCAAATGCTGTCCCAATTCACGAACATAGGGACGTAATAACGCGGGTACAATTTCACATAGTAAGTATTCATTAGTATCATCTGGTTCCAATAAAAAACTATGAAAAACAACATCAGCTTTGTTACTTTTTTTGATTGATATAGTAATCGGTATAGTAAGTGCAGCCAATGAAACAAAAATTATCAAGGCAACATAGCTTGTGAAATATTCCGGGTAAGCCAACCAAGCAAGGAATATAAAGAACAAATCCAAACACATAAATGTTATAAACCAAATTCGATTAGAAGAAATAGCAATTAAAAGATTTTTCCATTTATTCATATGTCCACCTGCTCTTTCAAACGGTATCCTTGCCCTCGCACCGTTTCTATACGTTCTTCAAGCCCAAACTCCCGAAGCGTTTTTCGCAGCCGAGTAAAATTTACTTGTAATGCATTTTCGTCTATAAATTCTTCTGTTCCCCATAGTCTAATGCATAATTCTTTTTTAGAAACAATCTTAGGGCTATTTTTCAAGAGAGCAAGTAATATTTTTCCTTCGTTCGGTGGCATAAGGTAAGAGCTATTCCCTACATAAATTGTAAAGGTATTCGGGTCAAGTAAAAAACCACCTCCATCAAGTAACCCTTGCTGTACCTGTTCTTCTTTACGTCGAAGAAGATTTTTAATTCGGGCAAGTAAACGTGACATATTACAAGGTTTTGTTAAATAGTCATCAGCCCCCAAGTCTAATGCGTGCAGTTCGTCCTGCAATTTATCTCTTGCAGTCAATACGAGTACCGTACCAATCTGTTTAGCTTTCAACTCTTTACATATTTCAAAACCCGAACGAAAGGGAAGATTGATGTCAAGCAAAATTAAGTCGGGAAAATATGCTGCTATTTCTGATACTGCGTTTTCAAAATCCGATAATCCAATCGTATCATATCCCGATTTTTCTAATAAGTTCAACAGTTCTTCTCGCATATAAACATCATCTTCAACCACAACTATCTTTGCCAATATGTCCGCCTCCTTTCCCATAATATTTATAAGCCTGTTAAGAATTGGGCTTGTAATTGAGCTTTCCTATTTCACGATTAGCTGTTCGAGCAACAGCCACACCGTAAATTACCATAACAAGAACAACAATAACAGTCATAGCAATTAAAAGAGGATAGGACTGTTCAAGGTGTGCCGCTCCTGAATATAAATATAGCTGCATGGCATATATCCCTACTGCTCCGCTGATACACGCTAATATAAGAGGAAGCAGGAAATACCATAATACTTGTTGGTTGATAGAACGCTTAATTTGTTCACGTCGTGCTCCTAAAATAGAGAGTGTTAGATACCTTGATTTTGTAGTTTGCATTTGCGTCAAGAATTGCAGGGCAAGTAATGCACACGCAATAATCAAAAACATAAATCCCATGTATAGTGTTGTATAACTTCCGGAAATAACATAAAATAATTGTCGCCCAAAATTATTAAGATAGCTTTCGTAATATAGACCAGATGGTTTTAACAAATCACGAGCTTCCATAATCGGTAACATTAAACCTTTTGTTTCAACAAGTTCATTAGGAATACAAAAGTTCCAATAAACCATACAAGTGTCTGAATTTACAAATTCTGAATATATCTCATCTGAAACAATCAATGCAGTTATAATCTTGATATTTTCATCTGCGGTCAACCCTTTCATCGGTACGGAGGGAACAAGATAAAATGGTCTTTCGTTGATAGAAAGCGACGCTTCATTATTCGCCTGTGCGTCTGCTGCAATTTGATTTAACAGTGTAACCGTTTCATCTTGAGCATTACCTAAAAAATCTGGGTTGAGATAATAGACAACTTCATTGTTCCCAAGGCTAATCTGTTCTTCTCCCGCGGCATCCAATAACCGATTATAGGAAGATACAGGAAGCAAATAAGGAGAAGAACTACCAGTATCAATAAGACCTAAAAGGTTTAAGGCAGCAGGTTGGTCGGAGCCAAAACTATACATACCATCTTCTTGTGTGGCAGGGTCTACTACATCTTGAGGTAAATGCTGCACGATTTGTTTCCTAAATTTCGACCAATCAACAGGAGAACTTATCCCATCCGAAGCAGTGGATTTTATATTTCCTATTTCCATACGGTTCAGATTTGATACATAAGGACGAATTTGTTCGTTGGAAAGATACTTCTCAACAATTTGGTCGTTGCCCATTACAGTAAAGTCATAAACAGAAGTACCTCGTGTCAATTCACTTCCATATGACATTATGCGCACTGAGCCGTCGGTAATTAACATAATAGTAAGCATCATCAGAATGGACGCTACGCTGATTGAAATATATTTATTAACGACATTTTCATGCAACTGCCGTAAAGTAAATACATAAAGTCCTCTTGTGGCTTTGTGTTTTATAGAAGCTGCCCATATACTCAAAATTCTTGCAAGTCCTCGAATAAATAGAATTGTTCCGATAATTCCAAGTAAAACGGCAATAAGCAGCATTGCCCCACTCGCAGCCATAAAATGCTCTACAACAATCCAGTACGCGACAAGCAAAATTACGGTGCCTATAGCAAACGATACGAAACTTACATATGGATTCCCTGTGCGTTGCTTTTTCGCCATCTCTCCATAAACAAGTTGATGTAGCTCTTTACGGAACAGCTTTCCGCATAGAACAAACAATGCTACAAACTGAATAATCAAGAAGCCTAACGATGTGAAAATAGCGGCACTTACAGAAAAACTTAATTGGTGTGTAATGATACCATGCCCTACTAAACGCGCGGTTGTAAGACTTATAGCTTCGGATAAAAAGCCACCGCATACAAGCCCTCCTAAAAGAGCTAAAAACGACGTGATTAGCCCCTCTGTCATTATTTGAATAAATAATTTAATCTTTGTCATTCCAAACATCAAATAAAGCCCCAGTTCTCGACTACGACATTCAAGTTGATATTTGTTTGCAAATACTACGAGAAAGAACACAAATAATAAAGCACAAAGATAAACCGTCGGTAAAAGATTAGTAAGCAACCGTTCTACTGCGTCGCTCTCAATTTCACTTAAAAAACGTATTACGTCCTGTTGTCCAAGAGAAAGCACTATATAAAACATTGCTACGGCTGTTATCATTGTCAGAAAATAAATTAGGTTTTCGCTACGGCTCCGTTTGGCGTTTCGCCATGTGAGATTAAAGAACATTTGCACTTCCTCCCCCCATTTGAGCCATCACTTGTAAAATACGTGCATAAAAATCTTCCTGTGTTTCATTTGGAATTTTACGACGTAACTCATGGAAAATAACACCGTCTTGAATGAACAAAATACGAGAACAGAAACTCGCGGCGTTAGGGTCATGCGTGACCATTAGGATTGTGCGTCCACGCCTAAGATTGATTTCCTGTAACTTCTCCATGAGTAAACGTGCTGATTTTGTATCTAATGCACCTGTAGGTTCATCAGCCAAAATAATATCGGGGTCAGAAATCAAACTACGTGCAGCAGCTACGCGTTGTTTTTGACCGCCCGACATTTGTGACGGAAATTTAGAAAGAACG
Source organism: Eubacterium sp. AF17-7 (assembly GCF_003461285.1). Classification (NCBI taxonomy): domain Bacteria; kingdom Bacillati; phylum Bacillota; class Clostridia; order Eubacteriales; family Eubacteriaceae; genus Eubacterium; species Eubacterium sp. AF17-7. The sequence continues at coordinate 27,535 of NZ_QTWU01000010.1, forward strand.
TCTGTAATTCCAAGAAAATCTGCTATATCTTTTAGCTTTTTTTCCGCTGTAACAATGTCAATATTATGAATTGATAAAGGCAATATAATATTTTCTTTACCAGTTAGATTATCAAGTAAAGCAAAATCTTGAAATAGATAACCAATCTTGTTGCCACGATATTCAGCCAACTTCGTGCCATCAAAAGAGCTTATATTGGCACCTGAAAGTAAAATTTGACCTGAAGTTGGTTTAATTACCGTCGCAATACAATTTAATAATGTAGTTTTACCGGAACCACTTGCACCCATAATACCCAAATATTCACCATTGAGAACATTAAATGAAATCCCATTTAGAGCCTTTGTGGGGACACCATCTTTTGTGTAAACTTTATGCAAGTCGCACACTTCCAAGAGTTTTTCTGTATAATTCATTTTTACACCTCGCCTTGTGGATTGTTGATTGTTTACCAGTTATAATTTTACTGCGTAATAACTCAATGTAACACTTACATTTGATGTAAGGTTTTACGTAAGGAATTATCTATTTTTATTCCCTTTCCTACGTCCATCAGTAGGCTTCTCTGCCGCTTTGGGTATCAACCACATATAACCGATTTTTGAAACTCCCGGTATTCTGTTCTGTTTACAAAGTATCTGTACTCGCCGTTCAGAAATGCCCCATTTTTCCGCTGCTTCTGGACAAGACATATATTCCATAGTTCAACCGCCCTTTCCTCAAACTTTATCAATATAATTATAATCGGATAACCGAATAATAGCAAGTGTATGATATGCTCTATTTCTATCCATACTATGATGTGTGTAATCATATCTCGAAAGAGAGATGAAATATACAATGTAGTTGGGTGAAATGATTATGAAGCAGAACAAAGAAAAGTTTGATTTTAAGGCTTTCGGACAGGCTATAAAAGCGGCAAGAAAAGCAAAGGGGATTTCCCGCAATCAGTTAGCGGATAAGCTGAACATTGCGCCGCGATATATCGCGTCCATTGAGAACAGCGGACAGCACCCAAGTTTGCAGATTTTGTATGAGCTTGTAACCTTGCTTGACGTATCGGTAGACCAGTTCTTTTTCCCGGAACGGGAACAGGAAAAGTCCACCCGCCGCCGTCAGCTTGATACCATGCTCGACGGCATGAGCGAAAAGGATTTGAAAATCCTGTCTGCTACCGCAAAAGGGATTGAGGAAGCCAACAACGAAACAACGGGGGAATAAAGTTCCCTCGTTTCTTCATAGAGAAAGCAGTTTGAAACGTCGCAGTTTGCGACGTTTTTCTTTTGTCCTGCTTTGGCAAAATCAAATTTTCCATGTAGTAGGGATAAAGGGAGAAAGTTTCTTAGCAAGCATAGGAAAAGAGTACCCTTTTCCGTATTTTCGCCCTCCCGCCCTGCGGTGCGTCGGTTAAAAATTGCTTGTTGGGAAGTGTCCCAAACCCTCGGAATGGAAAGGAACGATTGCATGAACGGACGCAAAAGAAAAGTACAAATCAAATTCTATGTAACAGAGGAAGAACGGGCATTGATTGAACAGAAAATGAAGCTCGTCCCTACCCAAAATATGGCGGCGTATCTTCGCAAGATTGCCATTGACGGGTATATCATTCAGACAGACCATAGCGACATAAAAGCCATGACAGCGGAGATACAGAAAATCGGGGTCAACGTCAATCAGATTGCAAAGCGTGTCAATGCGACAGGCAGCGTCTACCAAGAGGACATAGAGGAAATAAAGGGGGTGCTTGCGGAGATATGGCGGTTACAAAGATTAAGCCTATTAAAAGCACGTTGAGCAAAGCCCTTGATTATATCCAAAACCCGGATAAGACAGACGGGAAAACGCTTGTGTCCTCCTTTGGGTGCAGCTATGAAACGGCAGATATTGAGTTTGAATATACTTTGTCGCAGGCTCGGCAGAAAGGGAACAACTTAGCCTTTCATCTGATACAATCGTTTGAACCGGGAGAGGTGGACTGTGAGAAAGCCCACACAATCGGAAAACAGCTTGCCGACGCGGTAACAAAGGGACAGCATGAATACGTCTTGACTACCCACATAGACAAAGGGCATATCCATAACCATATCATTTTTTGTGCGGTCAACTTTGTTGACTACCATAAGTACAATTCCAATAAGCGCAGTTACTACGGCATACGGAACATAAGTGATAAGCTGTGCAGGGAAAACGGGCTGTCCGTTGTCATTCCGGGTAAAGGCAGTAAGGGAAAAAGCTATGCAGAATATCAAGCGGAAAAGACGGGAACAAGTTGGAAAGGCAAGCTAAAAATTGCCGTTGATACACTTATCCCCCAAGTAGCAAGTTTTGAAGAATTATTGCAGCGGTTACAGGCGGCGGGCTATGAGATAAAACCGGGAAAATATATCTCCTGCCGCGCTCCCGGACAGGAACGCTTTACCCGCTTAAAAACCCTCGGTGCAGATTATACAGAGGAAGCAATCAAAGAACGGATTGCAGGCAAGCGCACAAAGGCAGCGAAAGCTCCCAAAGAGCAGCGCGGCGTATCGCTGCTTATCGACATTGAAAGTAGTATCAAGGCACAAGAGAGCCGGGGCTATGAACAGTGGGCGAAAATCCATAATCTGAAACTGGCTGCAAAAACTATAAATTTCTTGACAGAACACAAGATTGAGCAGTACGCGGATTTAGTCAGCCGGATTGAAGAAATAAATGCGGAAAATGAAAAGACAGCAGACGCATTAAAGAGCGTGGAGAAACGTCTTGCAGACATGGCGGTGCTGATGAAGCACGTTACCACCTACCAAAAAACAAAAACCGTCTATGAAGCATACCGCAGGGCAAAGGATAAGGACACATACCGGGCAAAGCAGGAAAGCAGTCTGATACTCCATGAAGCGGCGGCAAAGGCATTGAAAGCGGCGGGCGTTACCAAGCTCCCCAATCTTGCCGCCATGCAGGAAGAATACGGGAAGCTCCAAGCGCAGAAAGAAGCCCTTTACACTGATTATGGCAAGCTGAAAAAACAGGTCAAGGAATACGACGTTATCAAACAGAACATAGACAGTATTTTAAGACTGGAAAAAGAACCGGAACGGGGCAGGGAAACCGAACGCTTACAGTAGAAATATCTATAAAAGCGTGGTAGGATAAAGGTATTCCAATATAGACAGGAGCGTGAAAACATGGCAGACCAAACGATACCCGATTATGAAACCATAAGCGCCGCCGTTACCGGAGAAACATGGGCGGTGGAAAAGGTGCTTATGTGCTACAAGGACGAAATCGACAGGCAGGCAACTGTAAAGAAACGTCAGCCGGACGGAACATTCAAACTGGAAATTGATGAAGATATGCGCCAGTATATCACAATGAAGCTGATAGAAGCCCTCCCCCAGTTTCCCCTTGAAGAAATGGAAAGAGAGGAAAAAAGAAATCGGGACAAAAAATCATAAAAAGGTAGACGGGAAGCTGCTGCGGACAGATAAGCAGTTCCGGCATTTGAAGCAACGGCAGAAAGAAACTATCAGTACATGGCTTTATGAGGAATACCGCCGTCTTTGGATAGAAAAGGGACAGGAGCCGCATAAGTACAACAACCGGGAAATCGTTGCCGCTGTTATGGAACGGATAGAAGCTGCGGGGATATGGCTGCCGGAACAGGAAGTAACAAAATATTTTTACCGCAGGAAAACCCATTACCGGAACCGGATAGAAAAAGAATTACAGCCGAAGCCGGAAATGCAGGATAAAGACAGTCAGACACAAAAAGAACAGGGCGCAGGAAGCCAGTAATGACCTCCCGCACCCTGTTCTTTTATATAGGTACTGATTTTAAAATGTTACGCAGTAGAACCCCCATTTTAAGGGAAAAGGTATTCTGTATCGCCTATGCCAGTTTCACGTCATTTATGCCCTGTAAATCAAGGCTTTTTTTGCCCTTATCGCGTAACCGCCGCACGCCGTTTCCTCATGCGCTCGGCTGCCTGTCTGCGGGTAATCCGCTTCCGGCAGTCCGGGCAGTATTTGACGCTGTTCGATTTTGATACAAAGAACGTGCCGCACTCGGTACAACGCTTTTTGTCCTCTGTCTTGAAAAGCTCTGCATACAGTAGCTTATCAAGAGGAAGTACGGCAATTTGAAACCACTTGCATAAAAGCGAACAGGAAATGAGCTGCGGGCAGACACATTCCTCCCCGTCGTCCAGTAAGATACAGTGTCCGCGCTCGCAGTTGCAGCACTCCTTTTTTACAAGGCTGTTGACTTTTCGGCTCTGTGGCGGCGTAAGCCGCTTACCCCCGGTCATACTTCATCAGCGGCGAAAATGGCAAGCTCCGCATACTCGTTTTCTGTTAGCGGGGAAATTTTCTGTAAGGTGCGTTCTGCAAAGGGGCGCATATCCTCGTCCATGAACGGCAGCGCAGCCGTCATATTTTCCATAAGCTGTGCTTTGCTTCCCTCATGGTAAATACTCAACAGGTTCATTTCTTCAACGGTCAGTCTAATCATGCTCATACCTCCAATTCGTGATGTTTTGATTTTGCTGTCTTTTTCGGGACTTTTGGGGATTTTTCTGTTTGTAACTGCGCCCGGACAGAGGGAGGGGACTGTTTCATCTCTTTCTTCCTCTCGCTTTTATCTATCAGCGCATAAACGCCATGCCTGCCCTCCAACGTAGATAAGGAAAGGCTTTTGTAAGGGAGCATGGAAAGCAGCCGTTCCATATCCTTATCCGTTGCCAGTGGAACAAAGTAGGGAGAAAGTTCTACCGCACAATGGGTCTTTTCGGGGCTGTCCGGTTCTCCAAGCCCTTTTACATTTTCCACAATCCGGCGGGCTTCTGTTTCAATCTGTCTATCATGCAGGGCGGCGATATGTAACTGAAAATCCCTCTGCGTATGCGGTGTTCGTTTTTTCTGCTGTTCCCTCAAAAGGCTTTTTAAGGCTTCCGGGTCGTTTGGCTGTGCTTCAAAACGTATAAACTTTCCAAGTTGCGGGTCAGTGTCCCCGTCAAAATATTGTCCGGCAGGCTTTGTCAGCTCCCCATGCTCATAAATCAGCGTGTAGTTGTCGGCAGGGATTGATTTTTCGATTACTTCCCGGAAATGCTGCAAATAATCCAGTTCATAAAGATTGCCCTTGATTTTTTCCTGCTCTGTGCCTGTCAGTTCCACCGCATAGGCAAGGATAGTATCGCGGGTCTGTTCCCCGTAAAACCGCCATGTATTATGCTGCCTTGTGTCCTTTAGAAAAACGTCCCGTTCCCGGAAGCAGCACGTCCCGGACGGGCGGGAAAACCACAAAAGCCGTTTGTCCTCCGGGATAAGGCTTACCGCCGCTTTCCGCAAAATCTGTTTGTCTATGTCAAAATCGCTCTGATAAAAAGCGGTGTTCTGTTTCATTATGGCTTCAAGGGAAGCAATAACGTCCACATTTTCAAATTTTTGTAACTTCATAGGTCAGCTCCTTTCCAAATCCTGTGTTTTCTGTCTTGCCTGTTTCTTCTGTGCCTGTTCTTTCGCTGCTTTAAGCTGCGCCCGGATAGAGGACTTTTTCTCCGGCTCTGCCTGTTTCTTTTCTGCTTTGAGGGCTTCGGCGTATTCTGCAAGGGAAATCTGTCCTCCGGCTTTTGCTTTTTCTTCCAGTTCCGTAGCGGTCGGGGTGTTGTTTATCTGCCCGTCAATCATGTTGTAATTCTGCTCGGTGGTCTGTTCGGCAGCTTTCAGATAATTTTCCGGCTGCAAAAACTCCGGCACGTCCTTATAACCGAAGCTGTCTACATAGTGGGCGGTGTCCTGTCCGTTCTGATGAAGTACCACCACGTCGGAAACGGAAAGGCTGTGTCCCTTAAAATCTTTCGGGTGGTCGATATTAAAGCGGGTGTAAATATCTTCAAGGGAAGTCCCCGGCGTAAGAGGTGCGGAATAGACAAGTGTATAGTTTTTCGCGTCTACCCGGTGTCCGGCGGCAATCAGACGGTCGTAAGGCTCAAAACGCAAGTCCCTTGTTTCGTCCCCGCCTTTTATCTGATAAATGGAAAAGGTGTCTTTATCCTGTGGGGCTTCCTGCTCCGGCTGCCCTTGTGCGAATTGTTCCTGTGCAGCTACCTTTTGCGCCCGGATATGCGCCCGCTGTAACTCGGTAGGCTTTTCCCCGGTAAGAGGTGCAATCGCCTTGACATAATCAGCCGCATAATAGGCGTTACTGGTAAGCTGCCGCTGCCATACCCCGGCTTTTGGCGACCAACGGAAGCCGTTGCTTTTTAAGGCTTCCCGCGTAGCTTCGTCCGGCTTATCCTCAAAGAAGATTTGCAGACGGTTCGCTTCGGTGTTTGCTTCCACCTTGCCGCCGTCGAATTCCCAACCCACAAAACCGATTTCTTTTTGCTGTGAAAGGGATTTGATACGGTCTTTCACGCGCCGGATTTCCGCGCTGTTGTTGGATAACGCCCAAGTCGCAAAGGGCTTGTCCCCCAAATGCCAACTGCTCGCCATGTCCGCTTTTAATTTTTCAAGCTGTTCCGGCAACAAATGCGGGCAGCCGTCAAGGGTCTTGTGCTTACGGTAATAGGCGTTTACGGCTTTCATGGTTTCCTGTGATTTTTCAAGGCTTTCCAGTTTCTTTTCTAACTTCTGTACTGCCTGTGGGTCGTCTGCACTGATACCGCCCATGCCGGTACTGCGGATTTTATCAAGAAGTCCTTGTATGTCCTGCCATTCCCGGTAATTGCTGTCGCGGGCTGCGTTCTGCTTTTCTTTCTTCCTTGTGGGGAAGTTAGAGCCGCCCGCAATGAGGATAGAGGGAACACGCGCGTCAATCTCATAGCCTTTGTTCATGTTCGCCGCCAGTTTCCGGGCGTAGGTGTCAAGCAGGCTGTCGATTTTCTCATGGTACATCGGGTCTACCCGCTGTTTCTGCCTTTCTGCAAGCTGTACGGCTTCATCTACATAGTGCCTGTATTCAGCCGTCGCGCTGCCTTGCTTATAATCGGAAAAACTGTTTGCGTCCTTTGCACGTTTGGCGGCAGCTTCGTTGATTGTGTAATAAGGTGCGGCGGGTGCAGCTTGTTCCGGCTGTGGTGCTTCGCTGCTTGCGCCTGTATCAGCTTCCGGCTCGGTCTGTGCTTCTTTTTCCTGTACCGGGGCTGTTTCTTCGGGAAGCTCCGGCGCGGCTGCTTCTGCTTCGGGCTGTATGGTAGCTTCCTGTGGGGTCTGTGCCTGTTCGGTGGTCTGTTCCTTATCCTGTGCCTTTTGGATTTCTGCAAAATGTCCGTCTATGGTATCAATCAGACTTGCGGCGGTGCTGCGGATTGTTTCAAGAGAGCCTTTCAGTTCTGCAAGTTCTTTTCCGCTGCTCCACCCGGCGATATATCCAAAGGAATAGTCCGACGTATCAAGCCCGTAGTGTTGGCAAACGGCATAGGCGACGCTTTCTGCCTGTACCTCGCGGGTGCGGCGGTCGGGACGTTCCGGCGCGTCTTTGTCTATGTCATGGAGTGTCGCATGGGCAATTTCATGGATAGCGGTCTTGATATTCTGCAATTCATCCATGCCCTCGTTGATGAGAATACACTTTTCCTCATAATTGCAGCGTCCTTTTATACTGCCGCTTAGTGCTTCAAATCCCATAGCAAAGGGGGAAGTTTTTTCAAGGGCAGCGAAAAAATCCTGATACTGTTCCACGTCGCCCGTAAGCTCCTTTATCCCAAGGTCGGGCAACTCCTTACCCTCGGTCTGCGACACGTCAAAAACAGATACCACACGAAAGGCGGGGATTTGGATTTCCTTTTCCTCGGTAACGGCTTTCCCGTTCTTATCGAAAACAGGCTTTTGCGTGTCCGGGTCGATTTTTTCCACCTGTTTCTTAACGGTAAAGGGCGCGGGCGCAATTATCTTGATAGCTTTTTCCCCCGGCTTTACATGGCGGTCAAATTCCTTTTCCCATTGTTTATAGCCTTTTACAAGGTTGCCGCCCTGCATGGCGATAAGGATTGTATTGTTTAGGCTGTAATCATGGAATTTAGACATAGTACGCAGATAGTCGGCGTAACGGTCGCTTTCATAAATCCCCAAAATGCCCTGTTCCAGTCGGTCGGTAATCTCTTTCATTTTGTTGGCGGGCTTTTCGGAAGATAGGATAATCGGGAGAACCGGGGGCTGCTCTGTGGCAGTGGTCGGTATGGCTGCGGCAGCGTCAAGGTCTGCCTGTTCCTTTTCCTGTACTGGCGGCTGCGGTGTTACCCGATATTCCTCCGGCACGTCCCGTCCGTCATACCACTGTGTAAAGGTGTTGCGGTTGTTGTAGATATATCCCTGCTCGGTAAATCTGCCCCCGTCATTGATAGCAGCGTCCCGCCCGTATTCCTCATAGAGAAAATAGTTTTTTGCTTCTTCCGGCAGCTCCAACTCGTCCAGTTCTTCAATCAGATAATGCCCGTAATCTTCCTCGGTTTTTACGGACGAATAAATCCAGTAACAGTCAAGATTTTGTGCAAGGTTTATAATGTCCTGCAAGTCCCTTGTATGGTCGCCGTATGTGATAGCCGCAGCAAATTTTTCCCGGTCGTCGTCAAACTGCATTTTCAAAAGCTCGCCCAAATAGTTCAGTTCGTCAAGGCTTTCAAGCTCGGTCAATTTCCCTGCCAGTCCCGGAATAGAGGACTGATATTCTGTGATGTGCAGCTCCCCGTAGTTTTTGCCGTCTATCCCGATACGGTCAAAGACTTCTTTCAAATGTTCAGCAGTCGTGGGGAATGATACCCATTCGCCCGCAGGTCTGCCCTCGGTGTACTTTCCAAGATTAGAAAGATACCCGCTTAAAATCGTTTCTTCCATGCGCTCACTCCTTTCTTTCTCAATCATGCGGTGCATAAGCTCGTAGTCCTCCATGCTCATGCTCCCGTCAAATAGATAGGGGTCGGGTTCTTCGCCGCCCCGGTAGGCTTTTTCAGAAAAAGGCAGCCCCGCAGCGTGGGCGGCGGCTCTTGCTTCCTCGATAAGCTCCGGCGGCAGCCTGTCGTCGTGGGCTTCGATAAATTCCCCGATATTGCTATATCCGTTTTCGTAGTGGCGGCGCACCCCGGCGGTCAGTTCGTCAAGGTTCCTGTCCTCGCCAAGATAGCCGGAATAATAGCCGTTTACCACAACGGCGGCAGGGTCAGCCTGTTTGATTTCTTCCATGCGGCTTCTGTCCTCCGGGTAGAGAATATCGCCCATTTCAAGGTGGAAATATTCCGCGTTCCAAGAACGTCCCGTTTTCCAAAACGCCACCCAAGCGATACCGTCCCTTAATTCTTCTTGATAGTCTTTTACGGTGTCCCGTAAATTTGCCATGTGTAACCTCCTTTCCCAAAGGCAGCGCGGACGCTGCGCTTTCCAGTTTCATCATTCAGTACCCCGCGCCCGCGTTTTTGCCAAAGAGTTTAGATATTTTTTCAAGATTTCAGAGGGTTTGGGAAACTTCCCAACAAGCAAAAATCCCCGCCGTTCTCGGTAGAGAAAGCAGGAATTTTACGGAAAAGGGTACTCTTTTCCTATGCTTGCTATTCAGTTATTTTTTCTTCGGAAGCTCCACCCGGTAGTTGACATATTTCCCGCCCGTATCAGCCAATACGATAGTTCCGTCGTAGGTCTTGCCCGTCTTTGGGGAATAGAGCTTTTTCACATTTACCTTGCCGGATTGTAAGAGCGCGGCGGCAATCTTCGGGGTAAAGGTTACTTTTCGTTCTTCAAAGAAACGGTCATTTTTCCACATGGTAAAGATACATTCCTTATTGCTGCAATAGTAATTCTTCTTGCCCTCATAGACAGGAGAACCGCAGCGGGGGCAGCTTCCCAACGCTTCCCGTTCCGGCTTGAACATCTGCGCTTTATCATCAGAAAGAAACGGGTACGTCTTTACCAGTTCCCGCGCCATATTCTCAATACCCTCCATAAATGCGGCGGGGTCTGCCTTGCCTTTTGCAATCTGTGTCAGATTGTTTTCCCATTCTGCGGTAAGCTGCGGGCTTGTCAAGGTGTCCGGCAGGACGCACACAAGGTTGATACCGTCCTTTGTGGGAAGTAGCTGCTTGCCTTTTCGCTCCACAAAACCGCCCTTTACCAGTTTTTCAATGACGGCGGCGCGGGTGGCGGGAGTTCCAAGCCCTTTGCGTTCTGCGTCCGGGTCGGTGTCCTCGCTTCCGGCGTGCTCCATAGCAGAGAGCAGCGACGCTTCGTTGTGAGGTTTTGGCGGTGTTGTGTCATGTTCCGTTACCGTTGCCGCCGGATTTTCAAAGGTCTGTCCCTCGGTAAATGGCGGCAGGGTCTTTTCTGTGTCGCTGTCTGCGTCGTCCTTTTCGGGCTTGTTCTTTAAGGCTGCCCGGTAACGGCGGTCAATCTCTTTCCAACCGTCGTACAGCACTGTTTTTCCCTTTGCGGTAAAGGACTGTCCGGCACATTCAAATGTAGCCGTAACCGCTTCAAAGGTATGTACTGCGGCGGTCGCCATGAGCAGACGCGCCCCGGCAAGGGTAAGGATATTCCTTTCGCTTTCCGGCAGCGCGGCAAGGTCGGTCTTTGCAAGCTCCATAGTCGGGATAATGGCATGGTGGTCTGATACCTTTTTACTGTTCAGCACTTTTGCAAGCTCCGGCGCAAAGTCCATGCCCGCCATAAAAGAAAATTTCCCACAAAGCAGCTTGATAATGCCCGCCGCTGTGTCGCCCATGTCGTCGGTCAGAAATGCGCTGTCGGTTCTCGGATAAGTAAGCAAACGCTTTTCATACAGGGCTTGTGCAAGGTCAAGGGTCTGCTTTGCGGTATATCCGAACAGGCGGTTTGCTTCCCTCTGCAAAGAAGTAAGGTCAAAGAGCTTCGGCGGGGCTGCGGTCTTTTTCTCTTTCACAAGGGAAGTACAGACTGCTTTTGACGCTTCACAAGCAGCTTTCAGCCTGTCAGCTTCGGAACGGTCAGACAGTTTTTCGCTTGCAGCTTCCGCGCCGGATAAGGACAGGCGCACATGATAGTATTTTTCTTTCTTGAACGTGGTAATCGCCGCGTCCCGGTCAACAAGCATTTTTAAGGTCGGGGTCTGTACGCGTCCCACATTCAAGGTATGGTTGTAAAGGACAGAAAAAAGACGGGTGGCGTTGATACCGATTAGCCAGTCAGCCTTTGCCCTGCATAATGCGGAAGCAAAGAGCGCGTCGTATGCTTCGCCGTTCTTCAGATGAGAAAAGCCCTCTTTGATAGCAGCTTCTTCCATTGAGGAAATCCACAAGCGGCGCGTGGGCTTCCTGCACCCGGCAACTTCGTAGACAAAACGGAAAATGAGTTCTCCCTCGCGCCCCGCGTCGCAGGCATTGACGACTTCGGAAACGTCTGCCCGGTGCATAAGTTCCTTTAAGGTCTTGAATTGCTTTTCCTTGTCAGAAGCAACGGTGTACTTCCATTCCTGCGGCAAAATCGGTAAGCTGTCATAGCTCCACTTTTTATACTGCTCCCCGTAGGCGGCAGCTTCGGAAAGCCCTACCAAATGTCCCACGCACCAAGAAACGATATAGCCGCTTCCTGTGAGAAATCCGTCTTTCTTTTCCTTTGCCCCAAGTACGGCAGCGATTGTCTGTGCCACACTGGGCTTTTCTGCGATAACTAAAATCAATGATAATTCCTCCTTTTATCGTTCGGTCTGTCGTTTGTTTTCCAGTTTTCTCATACAGTACCCCACACAAGGGGACTGCCCCTTGTAAGGGCAGCCCGCGCAGCGTGGGGAAGAAAGCTCCGGCGGGGATTTTTCCCGTTTGCCATAGTCCGGCTTCTGTATCATCATCTTTTCAAAGGGATTGTCGGTAAACAGGGTCATACTTCCTCGTCCTCCGTTTCTTCCTCTTTGGAAACTTCCCCGGTATCTGCTTCCGGCTCGTCCTCGTCGTAATCCTCAAAGTCAAAATCTTCAAGGTCGGTGCTTCCTTTCACGTTATGCTTCGGTTTTACAAACTTAAAGTAGTAGAACGCCGCGCCGCCACCAAGCAGCACAAAGAGGACTAAGGCAAGCACCGCGCCGGGATTGCCGTCTTTTTCTTTGGGTTCTTCCGGCTGCTCGGTGGGTGTTGGCGTGGGTTCCTTGCCTGTGCAGCCTGTCAGAGTAGTTGCACATACCGGGCAGGACGTATTTACCTTTCCGACTTCGCATTTTTCCGTACAGTTGCAGACTTCCGGCTTTTTCGTGGCTTCCCCGGTTTCGGTCAGTGCCATAAGGTCGGCTTCGTCCACTTGATTAAGGAAATGTACGGTCTGTTCCCCCTCGGCTGCCCGGTCAATGAGGATATAAAAGTAGTTGCCGCCTTTGGTGGTAACAGTGATAAGCTGCTTATTGCCGCCGAAATCGTCCACCAGTGTTGCGTTGCCCTTTGGGGTAAGGGGCGGCGTTTCCGGTTCTTCCACCACTACATTGCTGTCGTTGGTCGCGTCCTCTGTGGGTGGCTCTGCGGCTGTTCCCTGTGCATAGGCAGGGACAGAAAAACCGCCCATAAGGATAAGGGCGGCACAAAGGGCAGTCATGGTCTGTTTGAGTTTATTTTTCATCTGCATTGTCCTCCTGTTCTTCGTAGTCTGCCGCTTCGGTAGCGGGTGCGGCGTTCATGCCGGGAATACCGCCGCCGGACAGCATAGCATTTAATTCCTGCGGGGTAAGTCGCATAGCGCGTACAAGCTGCACGATTTCAAGGTTTTCCGCTTCGGTTTTCTGCGCTTCCAGTCCTTTTAACTTGTTCTGATACTCTGTGATTTTCTCGCGGGTCTTTGCGATTTCCTTATTGATACGGTCGATTTTGTTGTTTGCCATAAAATAAATTCTCCTTTCTTTTCGGGGCTGCTTACCAGTTCATCAGCCCGTAGCCTTTGATACATTGATAGTTGAGGTCATAGCTTTTAATCTTGCAGGCGTCGCCGGAATTGCCCTCAACGGTATAGACGCGGCTTCCGTCCCTGCCAAGCACAAGCCCCACATGGTCGGCAACGCCGTCTAAATCCCAGTCGAAAAAGATAGCGTCGCCCGGTGCGATATTCTCATAGCCGCGTGCGCCCCATTGTCCCCTTGACTGGAACCAAGGAACGCCCTGCCATTCGCAGCCCGCAAAGCGGGGTTCGCTTTTTCCGGCTTGATTGTAGCACCATGACACAAAGCAGGCGCACCATTCCACGCGGCTGTTAAAGCCGTACCAAGACCAGTAAGGGTAGCCGCCCACGTTTCCGACCTGCTGTTTTGCAAGCTCCATAAGCTCCGGGTTTCCGGGACGTGTGCCGTTTACAAACTCCACGCCGCTTAAATCCTCGGACGGGCTTCCGTCGGGAGAGCCGCCGCCAAAAATCAACGGTTTGTTGCCCTGTGTCTGTAAGTACACCTTGAACATTTCAAACTGCTGTGGGTTCAGCAGTTCTTCCGCAAGGGAAGCAATCGGCTTGTTTGTCAGTTTCACATTTAAGATACGGTATTCGTATTCTTCCTCGTTGCCCTCCTCGTCGGTGGTGGTGCGTATCTCGATTTCTTCCGTCAGCGTCAAGGTGTACTGTAAGCCGAACAGCCGTTTTAGCTCTGCCTGTGCGCTCTGCGGGGTGTAACTCTGCAAAAGGGCAGTCAAGTACGACGCTAATTCGTGGGGGTTATGCCCGATAGTATCAAGGTCATAGCGGTATTCATCATAGCCGCTGTGGGTGCTTTCGATATTGTCAATTTCCTGTTGCAGCTCATTTTCCATTGCAGCATAGCTCTGTTCCGTTGCCACAAGGTCGCTGTCCTCGGACGTGTAGGAAGTCCCTAACACGCTGTTCATGCTGCCGGAAAACATTGCCCCACAAGAGGAAAGCCCTACGGATACCATGATGAACAGAAGCAGCGCGGCGATAGCGATTATCACGCCTGCCGGGTGTCGTCCTGCAAAGGCAGCCGCTTTCTTTGCTGCTGTTTGGGACGCTCCGGCGGCAGCTTTGGCGGTGGCTGCGCCGCTTTTCTTTACGGTTTTTGCATACTGGCGTTTGATTTTCTGTTTCTGCATGAACCGTGAAAAGGGATTGCTTGTAAGCTGCGGGTTCTCCTGCAAGGCTTTGTGATACTGAAAATTGACGTTTGCCTTAAACGCTGCCTGTTCTGCCTTTGCCGCTTCCCGGTAGGGTTTCAGCTTATGGCTGCGGTAGCCCTGTTTTAATTTTCTTGTCCCGTACCTTGCGCCGCGCTCGGCAAGTTCCTCCGATTTGTGCGCGCCCTCCACACCGGAATTATCTTTCTCGACGCTATGGATTTTGTTGTGAACAAAAATACCCGCTTCCTGCGCGGGGTGGGATAACGGGTTACTGTGGGCTTTGCCGCCGGGTATCGGCTTTTCCTGTTCTTCAAAGCGTAAACGGGTCTTTGCCTTTCCGGCGGTTTCCTCAAAGGTGCGCTCTTTTACAAGTTTCTTCTGCTTCGGGAGAGCTGCCTTTGCTGCGTCCAGTTTGTCGGCTGCTTTTTCCGATTTTTTGATGTAGGGTTGCAGTTTTGGCGTTTCCCGTTCCTCGTCGGTAAACTGCAAGCGTGAGGTGGAAGTACGCAAAACAGCCGCTTCCTGTGCTTTCTTGACTGCCTTTTTGCTTGCCTTTCGGGTATGGGCTGCGTCAAGGTGTTCCATGACACGCTCTGCGGTAGCGGTGTCCGGCTGTGAAAAGTCGCTGTCTGCTTCCCGGCTGCTGATACGCTCGGCAGTCTGCTGTGTTTCATTGATTTCCACCGCACCGTCGCGGGTCATTTTCTGCGTGATTTTATCGCGTGGTTTTAACTGTTTCATAGGCTGCTCACTTCCTCCGGCTTCGTCGTCATAATGCGGTAAAGCTCGGTATCTTTCGGGAAATGGTCTACAAAGGGAAGCACCACATTCCCATAAAAGATAAGTCCCTCGCCTGCTTCGGTGTGGGTTACATACTTCATCTGCTGTGGGCTGATATTTAACTGCTTTGCAAGGATAGCCCGGTCGCCCTGTGCCTGATTGAGCATGAGGACAAAATCAGAGTTTTCAAAGATATTTTCCACCTCGCGGGAAGCAAGCAAGTCCTTAATGTTCTGCGTGATAGCTGTGGGTATGCCTCCCCATTTTCTAAAACGCTTCCAAATCTCCACACTGTAAGCGGCGGTCTGTTCCTCTTTTAAGAGCAAGTGAAATTCGTCCATATAGTAGCGGGTAGATTTCTTTTCTGCCCGGTTAATGGTAACGCGGTTCCATATCTGGTCTTGCACAATGAGCATACCTAACTTTTTGAGCTGCTTCCCAAGCTGCTTAATGTCAAAGCAGACAAGGCGGTTAGAAAGCTCCACATTCGTTCTGTGGTTGAATACGTTAAGACTGCCGGAAACATACAGCTCCAATGCCGCTGCAATGCGGGCAGCTTCCGGCTCCGGCTGTTTTAACAGCTCGTCGTAAAGGTCGCCCAAGATAGGCATTTTTGCCGGGTCGGGGTCAGCAAGGTAGTCCCGGTACACATTCCTTACGGCGCGGTCAATGACGGTCTTATCAACGGGCTGCAAGCCCTCCTTGCCGCCAATGACAAGCTCGCAGAGGGACAGGATAAAATCACTTTTCAGTGCAAGGGGGCTGTCGTCCTCGCTGTAATTAAGGTTCATATCCATAGGGTTCACATACTGGGGCTTGCCGTCCATGCCTTTCCCGGTCGGGGATAAGCGTATCACTTGCCCGCCAAGCCGCTTGACAAGGGCAAAATACTCGGCTTCCGGGTCGCAGATAAAAATATCATCGTCAGTAATGAGAAAGGCGTTTGTGATTTCCCGCTTTGCCGCAAAGGATTTTCCGCTGCCCGGTGTTCCCAAGATAAGCCCATTCGGGTTTTTAAGCTGCTTGCGGTCGCAGAGTATCATGTTGTTGCTTAAAGCGTTCAGCCCATAATACAGGGCAGACCCGGTCTGAAATAGCTCCTGCGTGATGAACGGGATAAAAATAGCGGTGCTTGATGTGGTAAGTCCCCGTTGTATCGGGATAAGGTTCTCCCCCAAAGGGATAGAGGACATCAGCCCCGCTTCCTGCTGATAGTCAAGACGGGTCAGGGCGCAGTTGTATTTCTGTGCAATGCCCGCCGCCGCGAAAATGTCATTTTCCAGTTTCCGCTTCGTGTCTGTCATGTTTACCACAAGGAACGTGAGAAGAAACATTCGCTCGTTGCGGCTCTGTAAATCCTGCAACAGGTTCTTTGCTTCATTTCCAAAGGTGGCAAGGTCGGACGGGATTATATCCATATCGTAACCGCTTCTAACCGCTTTTTTCTGTTCCTCAATCTTCATCTTGTCAAGGTCAGTGATTTTGCGCTTAATGGTCTTGATTGCTTCCGACTGGTCGATACTTTTAATGTGGAGATTGACAATAACGCCTGTTTCCAAGTCCAACATATCCGCTAAGATACGGTCGTTTAACTCCGGGGCAAGGATTTCAAGGAACGATACCGCCCCCGTCTTTTTCCCCATAGCAAAGTAGCGTCCCTCCCCGAACTTGAAAGAGGACGGGGCGATAAAGTCCTTTGTGGTAAGCCCCGTCGGGGTCAGCCAGTCATAAGAGAATGAGAACGGCTCGCCTGCCGGGTGGAATACCCCATGCAGCACCTTTAGGCGTTCATAGCCGGATAAGGGGTGCGCCGATACCCCAAGCACCTTAAAATTATTGAGTACGTCTGTTTCAATACGGGAAAGCCGCGCCCTTGCTGCCGCCGGATTGTCCGCTTCAATGGAAAATGTGATGTACTTATGCTTGACAAGCCCGTTGTTCCCTTTGGCAAGCTGCGATTTCAGCATATCGGAATACTCAGTGCGGATAGAGTTAAAATCGTCATTTTGCAGCGGGATATGGATTGCCAGCGCTGCCTGTTCCTGCTGTGAGCCTTGATTGATGAAAGAAAGCTGCACGTTCACGCTTGCGTCAAAGTAGTTGAGAAAATCGCACCAGTTTTCAAAAATGGCGGTCTTATCGTCTGCCTGTGCAAGCTGATAGTTGATGTCCTCAAAGGCAATGCTCTTTGAATATTTCCGCTGTGCCACTTTGCAGATACCGTCCGGGTACATGGCAAGGTAGGGAATGGTCTGCTGTGCGGTGTGGGCTTTGCCGTCCCCCTTTGCCTGCCGGATAACCGCCGCTATCTGTTTCTTTTCCGCGCGGGTCAGCTTACGCCTGTTTCCTGCGGCTTCCCGCGTCTTTTTTGTCTGTCCTTTTGACAATCGCTGATACCTCCTTTTCTAATGCCCGCTGTTTCTCCAAGAGTGCATACAGGTTTTCCGTCTGATACGGTCGCACTTTGGGGCGGGTCAATTTTGTCTGAATGATGTTCTTTACAACCACTTCAAGGGGCTGCCCATGCTTTTCATACATGGCAACCAAAAAGCAGGGAAGCATGACGACAATCATTGCCATTGCCGCAAGGCTCGTCCCTGCGCTGTCTTTGAACAAAAAGAAAAGTGGCAGTCCCATAAGAAGTGCCACTGAAAAACAAAGGATTTGCCGCTTTGTCAGATTGAAAGCGACTTTTGTTTTGACTTTGGATAAGTCTTTGGGTACAGGTACATACGCCAAGAAAAAACCTCCTTTCTGCCCTTAGTGGGCGTTGAATATAGATTTTGCCAGTGCGCCGGATTTGAACAGGGAGAAACAGAGGATAACGGTATAGGCTGCAAGGGAAAAAATCGCGCTGTGCAGGTTGTCCGCTAAGACCATTTCGCCTACCAAAACCGCATAAATGCCGACGCATATCATAATGAGGAAGCCTTGAAAACCAAGTGCAAACAGCCCCTTTAGGTAGTTGTTCCCAATCTGTCCCCATTCCCGGTTTGTCATGGTGGCAAAAGGGATAGGGGAAACGGAACAGTAGGCGTATATCTCAATCATTCTGCCGTAGAGGATAACGGTTATCAGTACGGACATGATTTTCATACAAAGGCTTACAAGGCTCGTTTCCATGACAAGTAACAGTAGTTCGGGGATTTCCATATCTTTTAGTCCCTCCTGCATGGCGGCAAGGGCTTCGGTTACGTCGATATTCGTATCGCCGCCGATTACCCCCGCCGCGCCGGACACAATATGCTGCGCCATATCAAACACCGCCATAGTAATATCAAAGGTGTGCGTTACCAAGAAAACGGCAACAAAGGCTTTGAAAAACCACTTAAAGAACATGAACGTGTCAACGTCGTGCATATTGTTTTTTTCCGTTACCATGCTGATAAGCTCATAACAGAGGACATAGGTAATGACAAGCCCCGCAATGGGTACAATCACATTTTCCGACAGATTTTGTATCATGTTGAAAATGTTCGCGTTCCACCCCTGTGGGGTCTTGCCTACCTCCGCTGCAATGGTGCCTACTTTTTCGTTTACGTCCCCGAACATCGTTGACAGATTACCGTTTATCGCGCCGATAAGGATTTCTTTTATCCATTCGTTAATCGCGTCAAGTATGCTCTCCATAGGCTACCCTCCGTAAACTTATCCGAACAGACCGGAAAGAAGCGGTACAAGGATAGTGCCGATAAGGGCAACACCGCCGCCCGCCATAAGCTGCTTAATGCCCTGTGATTTTGCACCCGGATTGTCGTTTCCATATCCCTCTAAGAGGTTGATAACGCCCCAAATGCCTAAGCCTGCGCCCAGTGCGATAACAAGGGTCTGTAATACGTCGATAGCAGAGTTAAAAAATTCCATAAAGCTCCTTTCTGCCGCAAATGCGGCTTGCCCCATAAAAGGGCATAAAAAACGGCGGTCAGTTTTGTAACTGCCGCGGTCATAAGTCCCCGCGCTGCCTATGTGTCTGCCGCGCGGCGGTATTCAGTTTTTAAGTATGGGCGTTATGGATTTTCCAGTAGGGGCGCGTATTCTGTAAGTTGTCTGTTTCTTTGTTACTGCGTCAATTCCTCCTTTCGCTGCTGCTCATACAGGGCTTCACACCGTTTTACAAACTGCCGGATAGCTGTCTGTCGCTGTTGCTCCCGTCGCTCGGCAATGAAAATAAGCCCGTTTATGGCTTCTGTGATTTTCTTATCCTTTTTCTTTCGGATACGTCTATTCATGGTCGGTGTCCTCCTGCAAATCTGCTTCACTGATTTCGTAATAGTCAAAGGGTTCGTCCGGCTTCACAAGGGCGGGTCTGCGCCTTAAATGCTTTTCCATATCAAAGGTATTTTTCTTGTCATAGTCGGACAGGTATTTATAGTTGGGATGCTTTGTAATATCATACTTATCAGAGAAGAACGGGCGCACCCCTCGTAGCTGCAAGATACATTTCCCGCCGTCCATGACTGCAATTTCATCTTCCGTCATAAGCTGCTTGCCTAACTTCTGATAGTTCAGCCCATGCGATACCTCGCGCCCCCGGTTCTCGGAAGTGTTGAAGCTGTCAATGGTTTCTTTCCCCAAGATTTCCGACATTTCTTTGAGGGTGGTTTTCTCCTTGCCGCCCAAGAAAAGGGTGGTGTCGCAGTTGCCGGCTATGGTATCGGCGTTGTCCTTATAGATTGCCTTTAACTGGCTTTGCGACTGTAAGATAATCGACGCGGAGATTTCCCGGCTTCGTATGGTGGCTATGAGCTTTTCAAACTTCGGTATCTGCCCGATATTTGCAAATTCGTCTAACAGACAGCGCACATGGACGGGCAGCCTGCCGCCGTATTCATTATCTGCCTTGTCGCAAAGGAGATTGAAAAGCTGTGTGTAAAGGATTGATACCACAAAGTTAAAAGTATCGTCGGTGTCGCTGATAATGACAAACAGAGCGGTCTTACGGTCGCCTATGGTGTCAAGCTCCATTTCATCAGTTTCCATAAGGTCGCGCAGTTCCTTAATGTCAAAAGGGGAAAGCCGCGCACCGCAGGAAATGAGGATAGAGCTTCGTGTCTTTCCCGCAGATAACAGGAATTTCTTATACTGCCGGACGGCAAAGTGTTCCGGGTCTTTTTCCTCCAACCGTTCAAACATAAGGTCAACGGGGGACTGAAATTCCGGGTCGTCCTCGCGGGCTTCCGACGCATTTATCATTTCAAGCAGCGTCGTGAAGTTCTTTTCTTCCTCCGGGGCTTCGTACCAAATGTAGCCGATAAGGGCGCAGTAAAAGAGCCGTTCCGATTTTACCCAAAAATCCTCCCCGGCTTTTTCCCCGTCCCCTTTGGTGTTGGCAATCAAGGTATTTACCAGTTTCAAAATGTCTTTTTCGCTGCGGAGATAGGCAAAGGGATTGTATTTCATGCTTTTTTTGAAGTTAATCGTGTTCAGCACTTTTATCCGGTAGCCGCCCCGCTGTAAGAGCTTCCCGCACTCGACTAAAACCGTTCCTTTCGGGTCGGTTACAACGTAGCTGCTGTGCATTTGCATTAAGTTGGGCTTCACGAAAAATCTCGTCTTTCCGCTGCCGCTTCCCCCGATAACAAGGATATTTTTATTCCTTGCATACTTCGGCTGCTTCGGGCGGCTGTTCATGGTAAGCCGTTCCGTCTGCGTCAGCAGCACGTTATTCTGAAATACCGGGTCGGTGTAGGGCTTAATATCTTCGGCAGTCCCCCAACGGGCAGAGCCGTATTCGATACCTTTCCGGTATTTCTTCGCGTTCTTGCCTTTGAAGTACACCATAAGCCGGATAAGGACAGCCCCCGCAATACCGATAAGCAAATCCATAGGGGCAAAACTCGGAAGCGGGTTTGCAAAAGCCATAGAAAATCCCTCCCCAAGCGACAACACCTTGCCGGACAGGTCAGCCCCCGGCGAAAGGCGTACCGCCTGCCCGACTTTATCAAAAAGATACACAAAGAACAGATAGGGAATGTTGGGAAGCAGCAGTTTTTTCCAGTTGATAGCGTTCATCTTGCAATCCCCCTGTCTTTGTTTTTTACTTTGTCCCGCTGTGTGTTCAGAGCCGCCGCCTTTTCTTTGAGGGAAACAATCAGCTTTCGGATAGGGGGCTTTTGTTCCTGCGTCAGTTTCTTTGCGGAAAACTCCTTGAAAGCTGCGGTCAGTGCGTCCGCGTCCCGTCCCTTGAAAAACACAAGATAGCGGGGCGGGGTTTCGGTGCTGTCTTTCTTTAGGGCAAAGTCAATCCCGTATTTTTTCGCCGTACTCTCAAAGGCTTTGATATTGTCCTTTGTGATTTCAATGTTGGAAACGCCCGCGTTCTGCTTCATAAGCTGCTTTAGGGTCTGCTTTCCATGCGGGATTTTCTGTCTGTCATGCTGCTTTTTCATCTGTGCAAGCAGGGCTTTCATAGCCTTTTGGAGCTGCTGCGCCGTCAGCTTCCCGGTCTTGATGTAAAGGGCTATGGTCTTTTCGTTGGTTTCCTCCTGCAATGGGTGTCCTCCTTTCGTGTTCTATGGTGGTATGCCCGCCGCCGGGAAGCGGGGCGGGCATGAAAAAAAGAGCGTCCGCTTTCACGCCGCCCTGTTAAATCCGTACCCGCAGCCCGGAAAGGTCTGCCGCCCGAATACCTACAAGATACCAGTTGTCCCCGTACTCCATACGGGTAGGCTTCCATTTGCCCCGCACAAAGACCTCCATGCAGTCGCCGCAATGCAAACCCCCGTAATAGTCGTTTACGTCAAAGCGAATGTCGTAGCGGTCAGCGGTTTCATCAAAAATCAAAGCTCCTGTTCTCTGTGTCATCATAAAATCCTCCTTTAGGTTGGT
Source organism: Eubacterium sp. AF17-7 (assembly GCF_003461285.1). NCBI lineage: Bacteria > Bacillati > Bacillota > Clostridia > Eubacteriales > Eubacteriaceae > Eubacterium > Eubacterium sp. AF17-7. Next base: position 49,179 of record NZ_QTWU01000010.1, read on the forward strand.
TTACAGGCTTTCGCCCTCGTTGCAGGTGTAATCGGGTATGCCCTTGCTTCTTGCCGACTGGATAGTGCGCCCGCCGTACATATCGTGAGATACAAGGGACGTGTAATAGCTGCCAATCGTAGACGGGGCATTGAAAAGGGCAGCTTTCATGTACTGCTTGATGTTGCGGATTTTGGTGGTGTTTTCCTGCATACAGTCCAGTACAAAGCGGATATGTTCGCTGTTCAGTTTCATAAATTTTGCTTTTACAAGCTCTGCCGGGTGGTCGTCCCCGGCGATACGGATTGTTCTTCGTTTGGTGCAGACGGTTTCAAGAATAAGGGCAAGGATTTCCTCTATCCTGTCCCGGTCAAGGTATCTGTCCTGTATCAGATAGTCGTACTCGATATTGTCCTTGATGATTTCCTCATACACGCGATATGCGTCTGTCGTTTCCTTTCGCTTCCGTTCCGGCGGCTGTGCCGCGTCCTCTAAGGGAAAGGGATTTAGGGAATGGAAAGGAATGGAATGGGTACTTAATATATCTGTATTTAATTTTTCTTTTGTTGGTAAGTTAGTCTTTAATAGTTCTTTATTTAATTGCGTTGGATTTTCCAACGTAGGTTTTTCCAACATAGGCTTTTCCAATGTTGGATTATCCAATGTTGGTTTTTCCAATGTAGGTAAATCCAACTTAGGCGGCTGCTCATAGATAACATACGTTGTACCGCGTAAGCATCCTTTCTCATCACGTTCCCTTGAACGCTGTATATATCCGGCATTTTCCAGTTCCCGTACTGCTTCCCGGATAGCGTCAATCTTTTCCCGGTTGATAAGGGACAGTCCTGCAAGGGTGTAGTCCCAATCTTCGGGAAGTGAGAGCATTTGCGACAACAAGCCCTTTGCCTTTAAGGAAAGCTCCTTGTTGCGTAAATGGTGGTTGCTCATAACGGTATAACCTTTGTTCTTTTCCACGCGGAAAACTGCCATAGCTTCGTCACTCCTTTTCGTTGGATTTGTTACGCAGTAGAAACGCGGTTTTGAGGGAAAAGGTATCAACCCTTGTCTTTCTCATTTCCACGCTCTAAGAGCCGCATAAATCAAGGCTTTGTTTGCCCTTACTGCGTAACACGAGGGCATAAAAAAAGCAGCGTTCCTGTTCTCCTGTGTAGGAGTGAGAAACGCCGCCTTATAGGTGGTGCTTATTTTATTTTTTCTTTTCGACGTGCCGCGTAAGGTGGTGCAGCGGTCTATCCGGCAGTCCGCAGGTGCTTTTTGCATATCAAGGCTCAATTCGTTAAAAGTAGTAAATGAGTAGTAAAATCAATCTGCAAACCTGCGAATATGCCTGCAAATCAAGCATTTTTCAAGACAATCAACTAATTTAAAACAAAATGAATACGTTAATTTCCGGTAATGTAATAGAAATATAAATTTGGAAGGAGATAGCAATGTCCAGAGCAAAATTATCATATGACGAAAGAGTTCTGATTGAAGACATGCAACGCACTGGAGCTTCGAGAAAAGAAATATGTGAAGCAGTGGGTATAACATCTCTTGAACTGCAACAAGAGTACAATCTTGGGTGGATAAAAAATGAAAAACGATATAGCGCAGAGAAGGCGCAGTTTTCGTTGAAATAAAAGGAGTAAGCAATGAGAAACAGTAAATTAACAAAACAGGAAGTTATAGATGCACTTTTAAGTAATAATAAAGAAGTGAAAGTAACAAACGATAAGCCAAAGAAATAATTAACATAAATGCACATTGAAAACAGAATAGAATGAATTGTTTAAACTGATAATCTATACCTATTATTTAACACCAAAATATATTATAATTGGATAACAGAAATTAGATAAGATTCAGATTGAAACAATAGTGAACTTAGATGGGGAACTGAAGGGGCGATATATCGGCTGCCGGAATACATATGAAGGGAGCTGATGCCAATGGTTACATATGGAGATTTATTCAACTTTGTAATTATGATTTGCACTGTTATTACACTTGTATTAGCTGTCATTAATGCAAAAAAATAACGCCCCTGTCTCGGCAATGATGTGGGACGTTATTTTTTGTAACTAACAATCAACCGGCGGCTAGGTTTTCACCCAGCTTTCAGTTCTCTGTTTAAGTTCATTATAACACATCGATATGAATTTTCAACCGATTGTGAGGGAGGGATTTACATGAATAAGTTAAAACAAATACTAACAGGAATTACATTTATTTTTGTAATTAGTTTAATATTAAACTGTCAGGTAAAAGCACAAGAGACATATGATTTAAATGGAAATAAGGTAGACGTAATAACATATGCAGGTGGATATGAAAAAACAACAGGGTACAGATTCATCAGTTCAGAGGAATCGGGTACAATAGCTTATTTTGATAATAATGGAAATTTGATACGACTTGTAAACAGAGCTACAAAGGAAATTATTATAGATAATGAAAATACTGTAAGTGAAAAGGCAACAGAAGAATCAACAACAAAATTTTCTGAGAATGTAACACTTAAAAAAGTAACTGGATTAAAAAAGAAAACAGTTTTTAAAAAGTATAGACCATTTAAGAATAGTAAAGAAAAAATTCTATACAAATACGGTTTAAAAATATCATGGAAAAAATTATCTAATGTTACAGGTTATGAAGTGTATCGATATGAAGTCGCAAAGAAATGTTGGACGAAAATTAAGACAACAAAGAAGAATTCGTGTATACTTACAGGATTATTAAGCGGTTCACATGTAAAATTAAAAGTGAGAACTTATAAAAATGTATCTGTCGAAAAAGAGTATGGAAAGTATTCAAAAGTGTATAACATTACGGTTAAAGATACATATGGTAAGAAAAAAATTGGTGGAGATTATAAAGAATTTTACGATAAATATGCATCTGAAGAGACTTTTATAATTCAAAATAATTATAGAAAGTTAGCAGGCGTTCCAGAACTAAAGTGGAATGATGTTATATATGAAGCAGCAAAAAGAAGATGCTATGATATGTATACAAAAGAATATTTTTCACATGAGAATTTCAGAGATAATATTTATGATGTATTTATACAAAATAAAGCAGATGATAAAAGTGCAAAATTGTTAAGTTTGTCATCAGGAGAAAATATAGCTGGTTCATTTAATACACCAAAGAAAGTGATGAAGGCATGGAAATCATCGGCAGGGCATTATAGTAATATTATTGATGCTGATTATACGATTGGTGCAATAGCTTGTATTTGTAACAGTGATTCAGGAAGAATATGGAGTTCAATCTTTATCGATACACGACAAAATGCAAGCACTCATAAATCTAATGATGGAGAATGCTATACAGTAGATTACAGTTTTCTGTATTAATTATATAATAAGAAGTTAATAAAGAGAGTTTAAGCAGTTCAGAAATGGACTGCTTTTTTATTGCATAAAAGGAGTAAGAAATGAAGAAAGAAAAACGATATCTGATAAAGGGGAGAGACTCTCCTTTGCTAAGTCACAAAACAATAATCATACGAGAAAGGAAAGAGTTGAAAATGAAATGCATAAGGAAGTTAAGAAAAACGATAGCGATGATTTTAGCAATAATGCTGATCATTGGAGTTGTTCCGGCAGGAAGTTTGGATTTAAAGAATGTTAAAGCAGCTGATACAGGCACGGCTGCATTTGCAAATCTTGGAAATCTGGGAACCGTTAATATTGGAAGTAAAAGCGAGTCCGGACAGTGGCATAAAATTAAAATTGGAAATGATGCAGTATTTTGCATGGATCTTGGAAAATCTTGTTATACAGGATATTCATATACATCATCCGAAGAAGAAACAATTTCAAGTTCAAGCAATAATACAGGAAGAGCACTGAAAGCAAGAGTTGCATATTGGTTTGACCAGACGAAAAAACGATCTGATAAAGCATATGTTTATTCTCAAACACTCATATGGGCTATTGAAGAAGGACAGACTTCAGAAGAACAATTAACAGGTGTTATCAAACAGGTGAGAACCAATACAGGATATTATGACAGTAATACTGCAAAACAATTATACAGTGAAATTTTTGGAGGCAGTGGGGAAGTTACAGCAACCATAAAAACATGGACTTATTCGGGAACCAGTTCCAAAAAGGACAGCATACAGAGGTTACTCTATATTAAGGCAACAAATAAACCAACTTATGAACCGATACCATTAAATGTTAAGGAACAGTACAAGCAGAAAATTAATTTTACAAAATATTCTGAAACGAGGGTTCCTTTAGCTAATGCGACATTTAAAATTACAGCACTCAATACAAAGGAATTAGAAAAATTTGAGGGCTATGGAATGACGGACGGTGCAGAAAACGGAGAAGATGCTGTAACGGAAATGACATTAAATACAGATTCATCCGGTAACATCAGCTGCTACTTCACTTATAACATTCAGTCAAAAGATTACTACTATTACAGTGCAGATGATTTGAAAAAAATGAGTGCAGATGACAAAAAAGCAGCTAAGGCTGAATTGAAAGAGAATGGATATCTGTTTGCATCTGATTTGACTGAAAACAGTGCGTGGGATTTGGCATATGCCGATGCAATTGACCAAAAGGCTGCGGCAAACTGTTCATATGAAATTGAAGAAATATCTGCTAATAATGCAAATATATATGACGGATATTTTACTGCAACATCTCTTTCAGGTGACAGTATTAATGTTGCAGGCAAAAAGGTTACACTTAGCATAAACGGAAATAACAGTTGGTGGGCAGACGATGAGGGAGCCATTGAAGATCAGTTTCAGGCAAGACTTGAAATCAGAAACAATTACAAAAAAGTATCTGTAAATGTAGTTAAGAAGGATAATTATTCATCTGATGGAAAGGCTCATGGAGATGCTGTATTAGATGGTGCCGTATATCAGTTGTATGGAAATCCGACATGCAGTTATGAAGCTACTGTATATAATGCAGACGGAACTACGAAAGTAGCATCACCTTACACAGTGGTTAATGGTCATTTCGAAACAGATTACCTTCAGTCAGGAAAAACATATTATTTAAAAGAAATAAAAAATCCTGAAGGTTATTTTGTATCAGGACAGATTTTTGAAATTAAGGCAGATGCAACACAGTATGTTCAGGAGTATACAGCAAATACACAGACGGTTGAAGCATATGAACAGCCTACATTTGGAAAAGTTCAGATATTTAAAACAACAACAGACGGTTCGACCGGACCTGCACAGTTTGAAGAGGGTGCAGAATTTCAGATTTATCTAAAAAGCAAAGGAAGTTATGAAGCGTGTGATGAATATGAAAGAGCTACTCTGACAATTGGTAAGGATGGAAGTGGAACATCAGTTAATGCACATGACGGATATCTTTATTATGGAACATATGTTATTCATCAGACCTCCACAGGTGGAAATGATACGGAAATGATAGACGATCAGGAAATTGAAATTGCTAAAGACATTACTGATTTAAATTTAAACGGAAAGACATATGTAAAACTTTATAACAATAAGCCGTTTGAGGCATTTATTAAGATTATTAAAAAAGACGGAGATACTTCTGAAACAGTTTTGAAACCAAATACAAAGTATCAGATATTTAAGGTTGGAGAAGATGGAAGTGAAACACAGATAATTCAGCAGTATTCAAATGGAAACAAGCTTGTTGATGTAGATACATATGTGACTGATGAATCCGGTGAAGTAATGACTGTTAAGGCATTAAAGCCAGGAAAATACAAAATATATGAAGTTGATTCTGCTTCAGGATTATACATTAAGGATAAGTATATTGAAGTAGAAATTAACAGTAAGAACAGTAATTATACAAGTTATACCGATTCCGAAGGAAACAGTCATGCGTTAATTACGATTGAGTACGTTAATAAGGAAGCTAAAGGAAGATTTACCTTAACTAAGTCAGGAGAAGTATTAAAGAGTTTTAGTCATGATGTTTCAGAACCTGAAAACAACAAATTTAATTTTAAAACTGATTATGTCAAAGGACAAAAGTTTGTCATTTACGCCGCAGAGGACATAGTAACTCAGGATAATCAGGGAACTAACTGGTTTGATAAAGGAGAAAAAGTAGCATCAATAGTAACCGGAGAGGGAGCAGAATTTACCAAAACCTGCAGTGACATCACAACTGCAACAGTTGATTCTGAAAATGGAGCAGTAACCATATATCTTCCACTTGGCAAGTATACAGTAAAGGAAGAAGAAACACTCTATGGTCTTGTTATACCTGATAAAAATTCATGGGACATTGAATTTAAGTGGGACGATTCAACTAAAGACGTAGTTTACAACAGCACTAAAGATACAGACGAAGACAGTGTACTTAATGTTAAAAATGACAGAGCAAAACCGGCACTTAAGGTTGTAAAGAAAGATGCAAAAGCAAATATTGCAGTTCCAAATACAATGTTTAACTTATACACAAAAGATGACATATACAATGCTGATGGAGAAGTGATTGTAAAGGCAGATACACTTCTTACAACAGTAAAGACTGATAAGGACGGCATTGCTAAGGTTACTATGGATCTTCCACTTATGAGTGAAAAATACGATAAGGACTCTAAGGATAACAAGGGGCTTAACAGTGGAGATTATTATTTCTTGGAAAGTAAGATTTCTAACAGTTATTACATAGATGAAGAACCGATACCGGTTCATTTGGAATACAAGGATCAAAACACAAAGGAAATTACTGTAGAGAAGGTAAAAGAAAACCTATCTACAGAAGCAGAGTTCCTTAAAGTTAAACTTGCAGACAGTGGCTTACTTCCCGGTGCAACAATGAATATTACAGATAAGCAGGGTAATGTAATTATAAGTTGGATTACCGGAGACAGTACAAGCATTGTTGTTACTGATAAAGCAGATGAATTAGGTTATTCAAATCTTAGAACTGAAATTAATTCAGAAGGATATCTTGTGGTACGTGGTTTACTTCATGATGAAGAGTATACATTATCAGAAACAAAACCGGCTGATGGGTTTGTTACAGCTGAAAGTATTACATTTAAGCTCGTTGAAGGTAAAGACGCAGAAGGTAACATTAAGACAGACGCAGTAATTAAAAATGCAGATGGAAGTTATGGAACAAATCAGGAAAATAAGATAATCATGGCTGATGATACAACTAAGGTTAGTATTTCTAAAACCGGAGTAACAGGCAAAAAGGAACTTGTCGGAGCAATTCTTAATGTTAAGGATAAGGAAACAGGAATGGTCATAGATGAATGGACTTCAGGTAAGGAACAGCACATGATTGAAGGTAAATTAATTGTTGGAAAAACATACATATTAACAGAAAGAATTCCGGCTAATGGATTCGCTACAGCAAACAGCATTGAATTTACCATTGCAGATACAGGTGTTGTTCAACAGGTGCATATGGTTGATCAGCAGATAAAGGTTAAGCTGATTAAGATTGACAGTAAATCAAAGAAACGACTTTCCGGAGCAGAGTTTGTATTTAAACTTAAAGGCAAAATCGTTGCAAAGGTAACAACAAATAAAAAAGGCGAGGCGACAATTAAAGGAAAACTTATTGCCGGAAAAACATATGTAGTTGAAGAAACAAAAGCCCCTAAAGGATATGACAAGGCTAAGAAAATTAAATTTACGGTAAAAGACACAGATAAAGAGCAGATTATCAAAATCAAAGATAAAAGAAGCGGTGATGCAACACCATCAACGCCAACTTGGAGTGATTCGGGAGCTAAAGCACCAAAGACCGGAGACATGAGTAATATATGGTTCTGGCTTATGAGTTTCATGGGCTCAGCAGCATGTGCAGGCTATACAGGAATCAAATTAAGAAAGGAAAGAAATGTTAAATAATGTAAAGGTTTCAATTTTTCCCCTTTTAATATTTGCCACATTTGTCATGGGTGCCATCGGCACCTATGGCAGTGAGGCTGAAACAATTACAAGACAATATTCATATACAAGCAATGACGAAAACGATAAGGGAAACAATCCTGAAGAAAAGATTGCTGAAAATGGAAAAGAATATGAATTACAAGACATTATATATGAAGTTATTGATAAGAAAGCAATAGAAGAGGAAACAAAGAAAAAAATTACATTAACAAAGAAAACGGATAATGAAGAATATGAACCACGGAAAGAAATTGTAAAGGATGATGTTACATATCAGCTCATTGATACACAAAGAAATGAAGAAACTGTAAGTGAAAAAAAAGGAAGACTTGTAACAGGGTATCTTGATTTTGACAATAAGAATGAGGCATTGAGTGCACCAACAAGTAAATCATTTAGTGCGAACGGAGTAACAGCAGTTTGTAAAAAGACAGGAATGAAAAAATTGAAAGCAAGCAGCTGGCAGAAAAGTTACATTGATTTCGCATTTACATCATCAAATAAGAATTACTATGAGTGGAATGGAAATGAAATAGATGGTAATTCAGATAATCCTTTAAAAGGATATGAGAGTGAAATACTAAAGAGTATTGGCGTAGATGAAGAAAATTACAAAGTTGGAGACAGTTATTGGAAAGGCACAGCCCATAGAAAAAATGGTATGTATACAAGAAAACTTAGGGTAGAAATAAAGAAAAAGATACCACATTACAGGGTTAACTATGAAGGTTACAGTAAGTCAGAGGTTAAAAAAGAATATTCATATATTTCAACATATGAGGCAACAGTAAAGCAGGAGACTGGAGAATATGAATATACGATACAACAAACAGCAGTGTATAAGGAATTGATAAAGACAGATAAACCCACAATTAAAAAAATTGTTTACAGGGTTGGAATTATCCTTTTGGCAATTACAATCTCCGGTATTCTATTCATTATATATTTAAAGCCAAAAAGGCGAAGTAAGGTGGATAAATTCCACAAAATTAAGTAACAGTCTGAGAACAAACATAATACGAAACATGCATTGGAAAAATATATATCACGAATTTTGTTAAATGCCATGTTAGACAGTGGAAAGGAGAAGAAAAAATGGATACTTTTGCAAATGGTATTAAAAATATGGTTTCAGGAGCGGCAGAATATGGATATGTTCTTCCTATCATTGGTTTTTTTGTAATATTTGTAGCGTTAGCTATTCCTAGTAATAAAACTAAAGAGTTTGCAAAAAATCACTGGTGGTCAATTATAGCTGGCACAATGGGAGTATACGGTACAATGAATTTCGCAAACTGGGTTTGGGAAAAATTAACATTCTAGAAAATTTAACCTGCCACTTAAAAGGTGGCAGGATTAAGAAAGGATAATACGTATGAATGAAGAAATGAAAATTATTATAAAGTATTTGAAATACAGAAAAGAAGTTAAAAACATAAGAGATATCAGTTTGGAAACAGAAAAAGGGAACGTATTAGTTGAAATAATTAAAAGAGATTAATTGGAAAAGATACTATGAAAAAAAATCATGAATTAAACAAGCCAAAGAAAGTAATGCAGATAGAGAGATTTTTGAGCAGAACAGAAGTAATAGTTACCATAATTGCGATAGAAGACATATTTTTCTTTTTTGCGGGAAATTTTCTTTTCAATTCAATTGTAAAAATTCCAAAAGTACTGCAGGATTTAGATAACCCGAGACGGTATTGGAATATTGGAAATATATTGCCTGATTTCAAAATAATAAAAGAATTCAGTTCAGTATATTTAACACTATTGATAACAATAATTGTAGTACTTGCAATTTTAAATATATATACAGCTTACAAGATGAAAGTGGCGTGGTCAGAAGAATACTTTAATATTGGCCAAAAGGGTGACAGTAGATGGACAACTAATGAAGAAATCAAAGAACAGTATGAAGAAATCCCAGACAGAGATGTAGAATTTCCAGGGCAGGGTGGAACAATTATTTCAAGAATGGGAAAAAAACTGTATATAGACAGAAGCCCGGTAAATAACCTTATTATAGGAATAACACGTTCTGGAAAAGATGAAATGTATGTTTTCCCAGAAGTAGATGAGTATTCAAGAGCTGAAATAAAGACTTCACTTATAGTTAATGATCCAAAATTAGAAACATATAAATCTTCAAAAAAAACATTGGAAAAAAGAGGATATGAAGTGTATCTGTTAAATTTTGATGATCCGCTTCATTCAGCGGGATTTAATCCTTTAGACATGATAGTAAAACTTTGTATTCAGGGTGATTTTGAAAATGCGGAACTTCTTGCTCAGGCATTTGCGTTTTCAATATTTAATCCTGATGAGCCTGCAAATACGGACAGATTTTGGAATGATGCATCAACAAATCTTCTTGTGTCACTTATTCTTGCACACCTTGAAGACTGTATTAAGTTGGATGAAATAAAAAACAATAGAAGATACACGGCATGGATGGAAAAAAGAAAGGCTTTTGATGAATTAAATGAAAAAGGAAAAGAAGCAGCGCTTGAAATATATAGAAAAGCAAAAAAAGAAAATAAGGAATTAATTTTAAATACAGATATCCGTTATCTTCCAAAAGAAGAAGAATACGAACTGATACATGAAAACCTGAAGAAAGTAAACATGTATTCAATTATTAATACTTTTACGGAACTTGCACGTATGAAGATAGAACCGGATAATTCGGAAATAACAGCACTTGATGAATATTTCAGTAGGAGACCACCATTAAATAGAGCAAAACTTAAATATGCGGGTGTTGAGATATCAGGAGACCGAACAAAAGCGTCAATATTTTCAGTTATGCTTTCAAAATTAACAACATTTACATATGAAAACATGGCTAAAATGACAGCTGAAAGTAGTTTTAATCTTGAAGATATAGGTTACGGAGAAAAACCGGTGGCAGTGTTTTTAGGTCTTCCTGATTATGATAGTTCTAAACATTTTATGGCAACAGTATTTATCAGACAACTTTATTTTGTTTTGGCAAAAAAAGCAACCAGAAGTAAAAGTGGTAAATGCACAAGACACGTTAAATTTATGGTTAATGAGTTTGGAAATATGCCAGCCATAGAAAACATGGAAAATATAATTACGGTATGCCTTGGCCGAAATATTTCGTTTGATATTTTTATTCAAAGTTATTCTCAAATGACAAAACTTTATGGAGAAGGAAGTAAAACGATTAGAGGAAATTGTGGTAATCAGATATATATTCTGACAAATGATGGTGAAACAGCTCAGGATTTTTCAGAGCTTCTTGGTAATGAAACAATAGTGGATATGCAGCGTTCCGGTGAAAAATTATCAACTCACAAACATTTTATGGAAAATACGCAGGATAAACCATTATTAAATAAAAACCAACTAATGGAATTAAAACCCGGTGAATGTGTCGTTAAGCGAGTTATGAAACGTGAAGATTTAGAAAAAAGTAGAATTAAACCTACACCGATATTTAATTCTGAAGAATCCGGTAAAAGATTTTTGTACAGATATGAGTATCTGACAGATACATTCCCAAATCCGGGAGAAATAGATTTATACGAAATTAACAGTGAAGACAGAAGTCACATTAATTTAAAAGAACGTATATGGGATTTTAAGGTGTCTCTTATGTGGATACAACAAAATGCGATGGAAGATATAAATGAAAAGATGACAATAGAAAACTTATCAAACTCGCAAGAAGTAATACAGGCTGGAGAAAAAATTTTAGGAAATATAGACAAGTCAATGAGTATTGTTGAATTTACCGATTTAATTTTTAGAAAAGTGAATGGAACAGAAGAAAGAGATGCATTACTTTCCATGATAAAGATAGGAAGTGAAATATGATACAGATTTCAACTGAAAATAAAGCTAAAAATAATAGAAAAAAAATGATGATTTTTTTGATTTCGTCATTATTAATGACTGTATTCCTAATGAAGAATCAGGTATATGCACTTTCAAATAATTTAGATCAGGCATCTGATGCACTTAAAAAGATTTATGATAATTATGGAGAACTGTTCAAGCAGAATAATGTGGCAGACAACATATTACGAACTATTGGAATGGGGCTCTTAAAATTTATAGTCATGATTGCGGATGCTGCATCAGGATTGTTTGATAAATCGTTTGGAATGATAGATTTTACTAATTATTCAGCAGTACAGGATTATATAAATGAATATAAAGTTGTATGGGTTGCCCTTTTGTCAGTATCGATGGCATGGCTTGGTGTTAATCTTGTTTTTAATGCTGATAAGAAACCTAAAATTGTAACAAATTTATGTGTTGGAATTTTAGTTGTAACAAGTATGACATGGATGGTATCTCAAATGAATACATTGTTGTCAAAACAGGTTCGTAGTGAAATTTTAGGTACTGTATCTCAGGAAACAGTTTATGACATACTTGGAAATAATGTGCATGATTTATTGTACATTGATTCGATAGCAGGTTTGGAAAATATCGGAGAAAAAAATGCTGATGGCACAAAATATGCAAATGTTAAAACTCCGATAACTAAAAAGTCATGGAAATCAATGGACATTAATGAAGTAGTAAAACCTGATGATGTTAAGGATGAAAGTAAAATTATCATGCAATATTACAAGACAGATTTGTATGATGAAAATGGAAACGAAAAAACAATATTGAATGAATGTTATGATGGCGTGGCATGGACAGATTTATTGAATACATACTATTACAGATATTCAGTAGACTGGGTTTCAGCGATACTTCAAATACTTGCAATAACAATTATATTTATATTTTTTACATATAAAGTAGTGAGAACTTTTTTTGAAGTTGTTTTTCAGGAAATACTTGCAATGCTGTATTCTCCAAATATTACAAATGGTCAAAAAACACTTAAGATTCTGGATGGAATTAAAAATAGTTACATTATGATTATTTTAGCATTGGTATCAGTTAAATTATATTTGCTTGTTACAACTTTCATATCAGCTAAGACATGGGATGGATTTACTAAAGCTATAATGCTGTTTTTTGTAGCTTTAGCGGTAATAGACGGACCAAATATTGTACAAAAACTTACAGGAGAAGATGTAGGAATTTCGGATGGTCTATCGAAAATGATGAGTGTTATGTATGGAACAAACATGGCTACAAATATGGGGAGAGCAGTTTATGGAGCTGCAAGAGGAGCAGTCAGCAAAACCGCAGGTCTTGGGAAGAAAGCTGCTCAGACAGCATTTGGGAAAGATGCTTCTGCAGAAAAAGCTTTTGGAGCAACAGCGGCAACTGCAGCTATGGGAGCAGGCAATTCCAATTTAAATGAAAAAAATGATAATAACCAAAATGATATGAGTCAGGATGTTGGAGCTCAATTTAACAATGCAGATGAAAATAATTCTACAGAAGAAAATAATAATGAAAATAGTGACAGAAACAGTAATTTAGAAAACAACAACAGCGAAAATAATGGTGAAAGCAAACAAGCAGCATCAGATTCACTTTCTGAAAATGTAAATGCTGATGGCAGAACAGGAGATATGGATGATAATGCAGTTGCTGACTCTAATCATGAAAAAATGATAGCTGACACATTAAACGGAATGGATCCATTAGGAAATAACAGTGGAGATATTTCAAGTACAAAGAAGATGGATGATGAACTTGATGCAAAAGATTCAGGCATAAATTTCAGTAATAATAAACGAGGAACATTAAACACAAGTTCGGGATTTGAAAAATACATGAGTAGCGGAGATTATCAGGTTAAATCATCTAATATAAATAATACACAGAAAATGACACAGTTTGGGAAAGGACAAACTTCAGTAAAAGAAAGTTATGGAGTTACAGAAAAGGTTTCAAATGTGAACAGAAAAAGTGAAGCTAATGAAATAAAAAAACAGGTATTTAGAGAAACAGGAAAGGATAGTGATGATTAATGGAATTTCAATTTATGTCGTTAGAAGAAACAAAAAGTGAAACAAAACTTTATGGAAACATATATTTATTTGATTTATTTTTCATCTTTGTTTTTTTCTGTATTTCAGCTATTTTTGGAAATATTGTTTCAAGTGGATTGAAAATGCCATACTACATTTATTCTCTTGTATGTGCCTTATGGCTTACTTCCAAAAGCAGAACTAACAGGAGAAGAAGAAATTATGAGGCACTAATTTTATTCCTAAGAAGGGATATGGACGTGTATAAAGCAGAAATGAATGTTTCAATGAAACTGGAAAGCGAGGCTGATAATGAAGAAGAATAAAGACAGAGATAAGCAAAAAAGTTCTTCAGGTGTAGATAAAACCACAAAGGATATTATTGAAATTTCTTATTACGATGATGACTTAGGTTGTTTCATTATGAAAGATAATACATATATGGATTTAATTCAAATCACAACAAAAGACCTTGTGAGCTCAGCTGATGATGAAGTTGAATATGACATCATGAAATTTACAAAATTGTATAAAATGTACGCCGGCGATATTAAAATCATGGCCATGAATTTTCCGTGTAAAACAATGGTTCAGCAGGAATATTTAAAACATAAAATAAATTCAACCCATAATGAAATGTATAAAAAGTTCTTACAAAGAAGTCTGGATGAACTGGTATGGATTGAAAAGAATGATGTAATGCGAGAATACTATTATATGATTTTCGGGAGTAAACAGTCGGAAATTAAAAGTAATAGAAATTTAATTTTTAATACACTTGGAAGTGGAAAAAATGGTCTTGCACAAAAACTGGATAAAGATAAAAAAATCCAGATATGTGAAAGACTTAATAATAAATGCTTCCTGATAGGATAGGAGAGGGACTATGAGATTAAAGGAAAAAGCGAAAAAGATGCAAGATCCATCTCTTTTGGAAAAAATACAACCGGCAGGTGGAATTACATTCAGAGATATTAAATATGTAACTACAGGCTCAGGATATGAGGGATGTATACATGTGTATCAGTTTCCGGAAGAAATAGATACATTCTGGTTGGCTAAAGTATGCAACATAAATGGAACTGTAGCTGTAGTTGATATATCAACCGACAATATGGCTGAAGTTAAAAAAAATCTTAATAAGTCAATGAAAGAACAGGTTGGACGTAAAAGAGATGCTAAGGATTTCGAGGAGCTGTATGATGCAGAAAAAAGACTTGGTGAAATGAAGCGTATGTTTGACGAAATTTCTTCTTACAATGAAATTGTTAAATTAATACACATTAGAATATATGTGGCGGACAGAAGTTTTGAAGCGTTAGAACGGCGAATAAAAAATATCATGGATAAACTCGAAACTGATTCGGGATGGTTAACAACTATTTATCTTAATGAAACAAAAAATGAGTGGATGAGTATGTACAGACCATATAAAAGACAAAAGCAGGAACTGTTTTTTCCATACGGACAGAGTATGACGGCAACCGGACTTGC
This sequence comes from Eubacterium sp. AF17-7, assembly GCF_003461285.1. Taxonomy (NCBI): domain Bacteria; kingdom Bacillati; phylum Bacillota; class Clostridia; order Eubacteriales; family Eubacteriaceae; genus Eubacterium; species Eubacterium sp. AF17-7. Next base: position 64,461 of record NZ_QTWU01000010.1, read on the forward strand.
ACATGGTAATCCATTTCACTTTTCGATGCTATATGATCCTACAGGAACTTTTCTTGGAAAGACACCGTGTGGAGGAAATGTATTATTTGACTTATTTACGAAAACTCAGACGAGACTATATTATAACTTTCTCGCAATTGGAGAAATGGGTTCAGGTAAATCAACACTTTTGAAAAAACAGTTTTTACATAATGCAATTAAGGGAAATTATGTAAGAACATTCGATATTAGTGGAGAATTTTCTGAATTAACGAAGACGTTGGGTGGAAAGACAATCAATCTCGACGGCTCACACGGAATATTAAACCCGCTAGAAATATTAAGGGCTGGTGATGACGAAAGAATATCATTTATACGACATATCTCAAAGGTAAGCACTTTTTATAAATTTCTAGTAGGTGGAGAAGTTGATTCAGAGGAAATAGTTGAATTAGAGGAATGCCTTAGAGAACTTTATAAGAAGTTTGGATTTGATAACGAAACAGTAGATGATAACAAACAGTTTACAGGACTTCCGGCCAGCAGTTATCCTACATTTTCAGATTTTCTTGAGTATTTAACAGAAAATATAAAAGAAATGCAGAATAAAGAATACAATGCAATGGAGCAGAAAATAGTAGGTAAAACATTACTGTTAAGAGACAAAATCAGAAAAGTTATTAGAAACATAGTAAAAACTTATGGGAATCTTTTTGATGGTCATACGACCATTGAAAATATATCTGATGAGCAGATTATAACTTATAACCTATCAACCATTAAGGAATTAAAACCAGAAGTGTTTGATGCAAGCATAATTAACATGATATCCCTTTGTTGGGACAATTGTGTTACAAACGGGAAATTAATGCTAAAAAGACTTGATGAAGGAAGCATTAAGATGTGGGATGTTGTACGAACATTAATATTAATAGACGAAAGCCACAGATGGTTGAATGCTAAAAAGCTTCAGGCACTTGATTTAATTTCAATTTATTTAAGAGAAGCCAGAAAATATTTTGGTGGTATAGGTCTTGCGTCACAGAGAGCTGCAGATTATGCTCCTGAAGGAAGTCAGAGTGAAGGAATTAATAAACTCAAAGATATGTTTGAACTTACACAATACAAATTTATTTTCAGACAAAGTTCAAATGCTAAAAAATTGCTTTATAGCATATTTGAAGGCGAACTTACCGGGAACCAAATTAATAATATTCCCAAAATGGGAGTCGGAAAATGCATTATGTGTATTTCCGGTGACAGAAACATAGAATTTAAGGTTCATTTAACAAAAGAAGAGGAGAAGATATTCCAAGGAGGAGTTTAATTGAAACAAAAGATAAAAGGAATTGCTCTTGCTTCAATATTTGCAATTGTCATTATTACAATTGCTGTTGGCTCTTTTATGCAAAGTATTGTTGTTGTGCTTTCGGGTGGAAATGAGGAAAATATCTCAACTGATTCCGAAACGATATATGATCAGTCACCGTTGTCTGAGCAGGTTGAAGCTCTTAGAAATACCGTTTTAAACGAATTAGGTAAATACGGCAAAGAGGCATACATAGAATTGTTTCTTGCAGTTATAATGCAGGAATCAGGTGGAAATGGAGAAGATGTATTTCAATGTTCTGAAAGTTTAGGACAGGCACCAAATTCAATAAGCAGACAGCAAAGCATAGAACATGGAGTAAAAGTATTATGTGGATATTTAGATCACGAAAAGATACAGGTGTCTTCTCCTGAAGATTTAGAACATATAAAGATAGCACTTCAAGCTTATAACTATGGCGGTGGTTATGTTACGTACATAAATGATGCAAACAGAATTAACGGAAGTAGCAGTAAAAGTGATTTTGATAATTTAGGTAAATGGACACAGAGCAATGCCTTGGATTATCAGAAACAAATGAGTGCAAAAATTAATAATGGATATCCGGTTCAAAGAACAGGTTCGGCAGCACAAATACTTGGTCCATATAAATATGGAGATGCATATTACGTAAAACATGTTTTACGATATTACAAAAAGTCTTCAGATGACGGACAAACAATAATTGTTAAGGCAGGAGAAGCAGCTAATATTCCATACGAAAATAAGCAGACTTTTTTATGGAATGCAAATCATGTTCCAGCTTCAGCTGTTGAGATGAAAACTTATCTGAAAACCATATCCGTACCAATATATGATGAAAATGGAAATAAAACAACGATGAATCTTACGGTTCATGCAAAGTTAGCTGAAGAATTTAAATCAATATTTGAAGATATGGCGAAAGAAAAGTTTAAAATTAAAGCATCTGAAACATGCGCATATGTATGGAAAAACATTATCGGGACAGGAACAGTATCACAACATTCATATGGACTTGCAATTGACATTAATTGGAATGATAATCCATGTTTTTATAATACAAATGTGGATGTATCAAATGGTTACGGTGGATATCAACCAGGGCAAAATCAATATAGTGTAACAAAAAAGATTATACAAATATGGAAATCACATGGATTTTACTGGGGTGGTGACTGGTCAGGAAAGAAGGATACGATGCATTTTTCATATACTGAAAAGCCGGGATGATGAAGGAGGATTTTTAATGACAGGGAAAAAGATACTTGGAATTACAATGATTTTATTTGCAATTATTATTACAGCATTAAGTATTAAATCCACATTTTCAAAAAAAGAAGAAACAACTGTACAGTCAACAAATGAAACTACAGCTGAAAATTTGACAATGGAAATAACAACTCAATCTGAAGCAGTAACACAGTTAGCTACAGAGAGTGAGATTGAAAATACAATTGAAGATGTAACTATAAATGTAAGAGATGAAGAGCATTTTAATGAAAATCAATTTGACATCAGATTTCCGGCAGAGGATACAATGAATCTAATCGATAATGATATAGAAGGACTTAAGAGAGAAATAATGACTTTTATAAACGGATATGGTTATGGAGATGCAGAATATGCTGATTACACAGGAGATATGGAAATTAATTCAAATGAGAATCAGATAACACTTACATATTATCTGAAATATGAAAGAAGTGAAACCATATATTTTTATTTATTTTACAACAAAAATACAAAGCAATGGTCATCTAAACAGGCATGATGGGAAGGAAGAAAAGTATATGAAGCAAAAGAATAGACAGGCATTCTTATGCTGCAATAATAAAAGGAAATCTTTTTATAAAGAATTATGGAATGAAAGAATGGGAGAATGTATCGTACAGACTCCAAATATAGAAGATGCATCAGAGTTATATGTAATTGATGAAAAAAATATACCACAGGATGAAAAAATTTTTTATGTAGAAAAAGCAAGGCAGTTAGGATTAAGAGTGCATTATTTAAATCAGGAACTGATAAATGAAGAAATAACGAATAATGTTTTGGAAGACAAATGCATACCTAAACAGAAAACTAAATTTAAGGAAATGGAATTATGATGAATAAAATAGATTTAAAAAAGAATAAGGAAAGCATAAGATTCTTAATTATTATTTTCTTTTTTGTGGGTGGATATGCTTTCTTCCTGACATCTATGAAATGGATGCCGACAACTGCGGATGCCTCCTATATTTCAAAACTTGGGATTGAAAACAAATGGAATGACAGAACCGTAGTTATAAACAGATGGGATTATTCAAAAGAACAAAATCTTATGGAAGTGGAACTTACAATAAACAATAAATCATATGATGGAAAAAATAAGTATAATTTTTCAGCAAAAGATTTAAATGGAAATGATTTGAAAACAAATGTAAAGGTGGAAGAGGATGATTGGATTGTATTACAAATAAGTGATGTGCCTGGCCGATGGAGTGATATATCGTTACGAATGAGTATCAAGGACAGTAAAGAAGAAACATTAAAACTTTATACAAACATTAAAGATGTAGATAAAGTAGACAAAATTGAAAAACTTGATTACAAGGGCTACATTACGAAGCGATTTAATATAGAAATAAACAATTACAAAGATGAAATAAGTAAAAACGAAAAAGAGAAGATAAAACTTAACAAAGAAATTGGAGAAATTCAAAAGGAAATTGAACGTTTGGAGCAAAAGAAGATATATCAGACAGAACAGGAAAAACAAGACAGCGATTCTTTAATAGGAGAAGCAAATTATTCAATATCTACAAAACAAAAGAAAATTGAAGATTTGGATATGGATATAGCGGAACTAAATGAACGTATTCAAATGAAGGAACAACAAAAGCAGGATAGTTTGGCACAGTAAAATGAATAAATCAGAAAAATTTAGAAGAATAAGAGAAGAAATAAGCATCGTAGATTATGCATCAAGAAGTGGTTATACGATTGTCAGAAAAGGAAAATATTATTCATTAAAAGAACATGACAGTGTAATGATTGACCCGGTTAAAAATACATATTGGCAAAATTCAGTTCCGGGTTATGGTGAATGCAAAGGAGAGCGAGGCTCCATTATTGATTTTGCAGTAAGATTTAATGGAATGACAGTATATGAAGCAATAAAAGAATTTGAAAACATGATTTCGGAAACAGAGCCACAAAAAGTAAGAAGTAAAATAAATACACAAAAGAAAAATAAAGAAATTATATTCCCAAATAAGGACATCAATATGAGAAAAGTTTTTGCTTATTTAATAAAAACAAGAGGAATTCAACAACAGGTTGTTCAGGATATGGTTGACAGAAAGATGCTATATCAGGATACATACGGAAATTGTGTATTTGTTGGATATGATATTGAAGATAAAAATAAGCCTGTATTTGCATGTATAAGAGGTACTAACACATATAAAAAATTTATTGGGGATGTAGTAGGATGTGATTATTCCAAATGCTTTTATGTAGATAATGAAAGCGAGGTTCTGGTAGTTACAGAATCAGTTATTGACGCTATGAGCGTCATGAGCATTGTCGGAGATTATAAAAAGTACAATTATCTGGCACTTGGTGGAGCAGGAAAATGGGATGCAGTTAAGACATATCTTAAAGCAGGCAAAATTAAAGAAGTTATAAATTCAACTGATAATGATCAGGGAGGAATTAAATGTGGGCAATGCATATGCTCGTATATAAAAGAAAATTATCCAGATATAACACGTAGATGGAATTTACCACCCAAAAAGTATGGTAAGGATTGGAACGATATACTAATAAAAATGAAAGGAATGTGAAAATGATTATTTTTGTAGGAACAAAAGAAAGAGGATATTTTTGTGAAGATGTAGCTGCTAAGCATGACATGACATGTGATTATGTTGATTCAAACTTACATATAGAAAATCAGGTGAATGAAATAATGGATTTCAAAGAAAAATGTGATTGTTTGGTATTTGACATTGAACAGTATGCTGATGATTCAGATATGATTATAGATTGGATTTTGAAAATAAAAAATGCAGTCAATGCAAAAATAGTTATTTATGCAGTATCATATTCACCTCAATCTGAGATTATATACGAATTGTATCAAAAAGAAATACGAACGTTTATTTTTAGCACGTACCTATCCGAACAAAAAGAAGATTTGGAAATGTGTATGAATGGTTATTTTGAACATTTTGGTTATGAAAATCGTGGAATAAGTTTTGAAAAAAAGGAAGAAGATGATGAACCGGAAGAAACTTCAAAACCGGTTGTTAAGACAATAGGAATAGCAGGAAGTATTAGAAGAATGGGCACTACTACTCAGGCATTGCAGATTGTTAAATATCTTACATTTAATGGTTATAAAGCGGCTTATTTCGAGATGAACAATCATTGTTATGCAGAAGCGGTTTCAGATGCATATTCAGAAGCAGAAAAAGATGATGTGGATGGAATTGTAAAGTATCAGAATGTAGACATGTATTATCATACAGACAAATTGAAAGAAATTCAGAATAAGGATTATGAATATATTGTTTACGACTATGGAATGTACAGCGAACATGATTTTAATAAGGTTTCGTTCTTAGAAAAAGATATTCAAATTTTTGTGGTTGGAAGTAAGGCAGACGAATTTGAAAAAACATATGACGTAATTAAGAATAATTTTTACAATAATGTATTTTACATTTTTAATTTTACTTCAGATGCTGAAAAGAAAGACTTAATGGAATTGATGGATGATAAAAGTGAATTTACATTTTTTGCAGACGAAGCAAAGGATCCGTTTACTTATTGCAATTCAGATATATATGAGAAAATAATTCCATTAGAAAATAAAAATCAGGAAGAACCGAAAAAGAGAAGTTTTTTTAGAAGGAGGAAGTCAAATGGATAACAGAACGGAAAATATCATTAAATTAATGGAAAAACTTGGAGCAGATATTGAAATCCCGGAAGAATTTAGAAATGATACTCCGGATGAAGAAGTAGTATATGAATGGGACGAGTTAGGCGGTGATATGAATGAAACTTAATAAGATGCGAGAGGAGATGATTAACAGTTTTATTGACTGTCTAAAGAAAGATACAATCCCATGGCATAGGGGGTGGAGCAGTGAACGTCCCTTTAATGCAGTTACGAATACAGAATATCATGGAGCAAATGCGTTATGGTTAACTTATAATCAACAAGCTCAGCTATATAAAGACCCAAGATGGTGTACTTTTAAACAGGCACAATCGAAGGGGTGGAAAATTAAACAGGGATCAAAGGGAACAAAGATTGAATTTTGGTCTTTGTACGACACAGAAGAAAAAAGGAAATTAACAAGAACAGAAGCAAAACAATTGACAGATGAACTAACCGCAGAAGAATTTACTAACAGAGTAAAACCTGTATCAAACACATATACAGTATTTAATGGAGAACAAATAGAGGGAATACCATTATATGAAATTAGAAAAAATGTGTTACATCTGGATGAGTTTTTATCTGGAAGAAACAAGCTAATTGAAAATATGAAGGTTGGATTTAAGGAAGGTGGTAATGAAGCTTTTTATTCTATTGCAGAAGATATGATAGTACTCCCCAAAATAAATCAGTTTGACAATGAATTTGAGTATATAACTACTTTTTTTCATGAAGCAGGACATGCAACAGGTCATGTAAGTAGGTTTAATAGAGAAATGCCAAGTGCAAGAGGAACAGATATATATGCAAGGGAAGAATTGAGGGCGGAAATAGCATCAGCATTCGCAGCACAGACATTTGGAATTGATTACACTCAAAATAAATATATGGAAAATCATGAGGCATATATACAGGATTATATAAATGTTTTAGAGAATAAACCAAATGAATTATTTGCAGCCATCAAGGATGCAGAGAAGATATCGGACTATTTAATTGAAAAAGGTGAATTTGAATTAGAAAATGTAAATGAAATTATAAATTCTAATAATATTGAGCAAAAAAACGATTATAGAAAGAAAGACACGGAGTTATTAACCAGAGTACAGGATGCAAGAGTAAGAATGGCCTTGAAAGGTCAGGAAACAGCATACTCAACGTTCATGAAAGATGAAAGTATTCCAGAAGAGCTTAAGATGGATTCCTTAAATGTAGGAAAGATTGTCATGGAATACCTTAATAATGGAGAAGACCTTAAGGATATAATTTCAGAGAAAACTAAAAAGATTGATGAAATGGCAGGAATTAAGGATACCGCATATACAAAAAATCTTATATGTTCAATTTTTACAAGGACACACGTTGAATACATGGAAATGAAGAAACTACCAAATTTGTATGATGCAGATAATTTAATTAACATTTCATCAAAACTGGCTGAAAAACTTGTTAATGAACAGGCAGTTGTATTTTCCACAGGAGCAGAAGAAAATCTTATGGAAATAAAAAATCCTAAAGAGGCATTTAAACATAAAGATGAAGAATTTTATATCACTAAGGAAGAATTTTCGAGAGCATTGGAACAACATGAAAATATGTATCCGGTTGTTAAATGTGAACTTAGTGAAGCTGCAGAATTTGATAAAGGTAAATTTTATACTCTTAAGGAATATGACGATAAAATGAGAAATTTGGATTCAGAATATGTAAAGGGTTATGAAAGGGCGAGAGCAAGATATGGTTCTGATGAAGAATTACAAAATAGTAATAAACCTGAGGATATGAAGTATGCAGGATATTTAAAAAATAAGTATACAGTTATTTTTGATTCGGTTCAAAAGATTACTGAATTACAGGATATAGGTGAGGGTGAAGGAGGAATTATTGAACATTTTGAAAACATTAAATCCATCAGAGGTAATAAAGATTCGATGATTGAATCAATTAAAAACGAAGAAGAATTTGATGCATTTCAGGAAAAAGTCAGAGAAGTATTTGATTATGAACAGGAAAACAATATACCTGAAGACTTTAGAACAGTTTCAGAAAATATGGAAGTAATCAGTCGCGAAATGGTATCAAAACAATATGATTTAATTGCAGACAGAATCGGACAGAATGTGCAGAATGAAAATTCAATTTTTGATTATATGAAGAAAAATATACAGAAAGCTCAAGTGAAAAATAAAAGCAGGGGCTTTGAATTATGAGAGGTAAAAAATGAACAGGTTAGAAGATTATATAACATGCACACAGGCAGCATGGCTTATGGGTACGTCTATAAGACAGGTACAGGGATTGGCCCAGAAATCTAAACTTAATCGAATTAAAAAAGAAGACAGAGTGTTAATTGAAGTGGATTCAATAGTTAATTTTGCATATCAGAAAATCAAGAAATATGAAAGAGCAGTTCAATATTTCAAAAATCAGGATAAAGTTCAGTATTGGAAAAATGTTGAATGTCATATACAGATGTTTTCTGATGTAAAAGGTTATCTGTCAATGCCACAGGCAGCATATATACTTAACAGTTCAAGAGAAGGTGTAAGGTTAATGGTTAAAAGGGAAGCTTTAGAAGCCATTATATCTAAGGTTGGTAAAGTTGACAGAACATTAATCAGTGAAGAATCCATTGAAAAATATGTTAATGGCATATTGGAAAAATATTATTCTGATTTTAAAAATTTATTTGAATACATTGACTGTGAAAATAAAGATAAATATTGGATGGAATGTGAAGGTATAATTCAAAAAAATTATACGGATGTTGAATCAAAAAGAAGACAGTATTACAAAAAATCATATGTCAGGAAAGAGAAGAATAAATGGGAAAGTTCAACAAAAAATTAGTTGCTGATATTAAAAAAGAAAAAGAGCAGGAAAAACAGCAAAGACGGTTACGTGTTAAATATGAAGTTCCTGAAGATGTAATGATTATTGAAAAAGACAACACAATCAAATTTTTTATAAGAACAACAGGAAATATAGTAAAGCTTATTACCGGAATAATTATATTTTTATTGACTGTAATAGGTGTATCGGCACTTATATTTCCGGTTTCACGAATGGAATTATTTAATCAGTTAATGAATACATGGAATGAATTAAAAGATTTTGTATTTATGAAATAAAAAAAGCAGGCACCCTGCATCGTCCCTGCTTTTCAAATAATGTAATGTATGAAAAGGTGATATGGTAAGCCAAATAAAACCATATAATCTGTTCAGAGCACAAACTGAACCCACCTTTTATAGAAAAAATTATATTGTAAATGCAATGCGTTGTCAATACAGATAGAAAAATAAGGAGAGAAATATGAGATTACCATATAGTGTTATTGAAAAACTGAATAATCTTACTAATTGTGAAATGACACTATATTTGTGGCTTTGTGAACGTCAGAATAATCGAGGTGTCGTTTATGGTGTACGTATGGCTGATTTAAAAAATCACATGTCTAAACAGAGTTTTTACAATGCATTAAATGGATTACAAAGCAAGCAACTTATATATACACTTTATCATAAGAGCGAGCATGATTATGATATTGGATTATTTATGAAACATGATCATGAAGAATGCAAGCAGGGGTACATTAATTTAAATAATCAAATTTTTCAATCTGATGACTTTAAAAAACTTAATTCAAGGGAAAAATATTTGATGCTTAGTTTATATGCCAAAACCAGTGTTAATATTTCTTCAAGTGGAACAAAGGCAATTCACAGAAAAAATAAAAATGAATTTTATAAAAAATATACAACAATATTAAACAGATCAAAGAGAAGAATTCGTGAATACTTACATGATCTGAGAAAATTTTTTAACATAAACATTCATAAGGAGATGTATTACATAGGCAGAAATCGCAATACATATAGTCTTGATAAAAAGGAAGATAAGAATGGAAAGTTAAAACATAGAATACATAATGTAAAGGCAATGACTAAGCGTTATGGCATTAAAGGAGCTACAGATAAGTTTATAGAAGATGTTGTCAAACTATATAAAAATTATATTAAAATGTTTGACGAATTTAAACTTGACAGAGCTATAGCAAAGGCAATTGAAGCTCATTCTAAAGACAACAATAGAACAGCCAGTGCAGCAAGAGTACATCAATATTTAAGAAAAGAGCTTGCTTTATAAGAAGACCACTTGATGGTCTTTTTGGCGTTGAATTTTTTTTGTGAATCGTAGAAGTTTGATTATTAAAAACAGATAATTTGAATATATTATGAAGATTAGGCATAGAATAACATCAGAAAACATGAAAATTCATGAAATCTGATGTTATTTTTTTTATTTACAGTCAAAAAAATATGTCATTTATATATTGTAGTCAAAATTCTAAGTAATTTATATTCTTTAGAAGTCTAAATAATTTCCACCCTAAAATTGCTGAAAGTACTATGTACAAAGGAATACCGGAAAATTATGGCCATGTTACTAATATATCTTTTCTTCTTACTTTTTCTTTTTTAGATAATATCTATTTTCTTTCCTAAGGGAACGTTGCTCATTTAAATCGACCTTACGGTCGGAGAGCAACTTCGGATAGCGTAAGCTATCCCTGGATTTGTTAATATTTCAGATAATAATATTTTTTTATTATCTAAAACTTTCAAAAGTTTTACTTCTTACTACCCATAAAAAAAGAAAAAGAAAATTTAACTTGATGTTTGAAATTATAAAAAGTATAATGTATTGAATAAATTAATGGAGGATATGAATATGAAAGACAAAATTTTTTTTATGAAGAAGAAAAACAGATTTGGTGACCATTTCAATTTAAAAGTAGCTTATGATGAATTTATGTGCAATTGGAGAATAACTGTTGAATATGTTGATAGTAATGATAATGTTTATTATGGAATGAATTTAAATGGAGTGAAGGAATTATCGCTTACATATTTAGATTTTAGATTTATAAAAGCTAATGAATCAGTTGCTTTTGACATAAGCACAGGACATAATTCTAAAAGAGGAATTGGCACTATGTTATTTTCTGCAATGATTGAGATACTAGTTGAGTTTATAAAGGAAAAAGGTGTAAATATAAATTATATAAGTGGAAAGTTAACTATAGCGGATAAAGATAAATGGGAAAATTCTCTAAAATTTTATGAGAAATTGCCTGAGTTTCTTGAATTTAATGTTTCACAAAAGTTTATATTAAGTGGGGATAATTTTATACAGACATTAAATGCGCCATCTGTTACAAAAGAAGATTTTATAAAAGCAGGCAAAAATGGAAAAGTTATTTTTGTGGTTCAGGAGTTAATAAATAATTGATAATTTTATTTTAGGTACCATTCCGACCCAGTCAGCTTACGCTGACAGCCCTGCCCGACTCCCAGGGCATTAATTGAATATGTTGATATTAAGCTTTGCTTAATATCTGTTATTTAAAAGAGGAAAAGACCGGTCTACGGTCTTTTTTTATTCTTCTAACCCCTAAATCCCCGAGTTCATCGGGGACTTTAGCTTGTTGTTATCTCAAATACTCATCTGTTATGTGTTCCAATCGTGCCACTTTCTTCAGAACTCATCAATGAAATTTTCTCCCGCCCATCAGCCACCTAAGTCTGTTGGCATCAATAAGCTTTTGTCTTGCTTACTCGTACATTAGCACAGAACCTGCTTAATGATTGCAAGGATAAACATGCGCTTCGCGTCCTTGCAATCCGCAGAACCTGTACACATGATGAGTTATCGCAAGACGATAAAAAAGCACATTGATAACTAAATAACAGACTAAAGGAGGCAAAGATGTACAACGATACATTTCCATTTACAGATGAGCCCTTCGATGAAGAAGCGGCAAAAGAACAGGAACGCATAACAGATGAGTATTTCGATAATATGCTAGAGAGCCTTAGAGAAATCTAGGGCTCCGGAAAGGAGCAACAATGCTGGTTGAATTTAATTCTTATAGTTTAGATAACAAAGTTATCACATTTTATTGCTCAGTGGTTGAGAACAGTTTCAACCAAAACAGAGCGCAGTTACAGGAGATAGAATTTGCTTTTGATACAACAAATAAGTACAACACTAAATATCTAATAGGTTGGCTTAAAAAGCAAAAGGCCGTAAAGGCATTAGGTAACGAAAGTACCTGGGCTGATGTATTATCAGCAGTTTTAGGAACAGTTGTAAATGTAAATTGGTATAGATATAGAGTCTACGCTTAAGTAGGCTCTTTTATTTATAAAATAAAAAATTTAAAAGCCAAATGGTAGAAAGGAAGTTATTTATGAGTAACTTAAAGAAAGAAATGATTGAGAAAGCACAGAAACTTAACGAAATGATTAAAGGAAGAGAATTCCATATTGAAGTCAAAGAATGTTTCAAGAATAATGGAATGAAAGTTGCATATGTATTAGTGTCAGAAAATAGGATTGCATCACCGACAATATATATGAAAAACATAGAAGACATTTGGGATGATGATGAAAAACTTATAAAATATTTTGATGAAATATTTGAGTATAGTAAAAATGTAAATGTAAACATAAAAGAAATTTGCAGTCGGGAGAATATATTAGAGTCTGTTAAGCCTAAACTCATATCAGAAAATAATTTAGAAGATGTAATTAACAATGATGTTGTGTACGTAAGATATTTGGATATGCTTATTTTGTTTTATGTAGAAATTCCTGATTTTGCAGATGATGGAATAGCAAGTTACAGCATTAAAGAAAAGATTTTGAATAATACAGGAATTTCCAAAGAAGAATTGTATGAAAATGCACTTAAAAATTCTGAAAATGATTATATTATCAGAAATATGGAGAGCGTCATATGTGAAATGATGGGAATTCCTGAAACTGAATATGAAACTGATGAAACAATGAATGAAGCTTTTAAATCAAGCATTCCAATGTATGTGTTTACTAATAAAGAGGCTGTAAATGGTGCATCAGTTCTTTTAAATAAAAAGGCTTTAGCTGAAATTTCAGAAATTATGAAAGGTGATTTCATAGTATTGCCATCAAGTACACATGAGTGTATAGCAATTCCAGCTGAATACAGTGATAAAGAATCACTTAGAGAAATGGTTCGTGAAGTTAACGATGGTGAAGTTTCATTGGAAGACAGACTTACATATAGTGTATATAAGTATTCAAAAGGTGAATTAAGTATTTTATAGAATGATTAAACTGAAAGAGGGAGAGAAGCTAAGTTTCTCTCCCTCTTTCAGGAAAGGAGAAATGTCATGGAGTTTAAGTTAGATTTAAATGCATGCAGAATTATTGACAATGAATTAATTCTTTGTGAAAAGCAGATTGTTGGCATACATAATTTTTTTGAAAAACAATGCATGCTTGAATATGTAGGAAACAACAATTGCAATTGGCCGGATGAAAAGATTGAATTTGTGGCCGGCAGAGCATATGAAATACTTCAGGAAGATGTTAATGATGATAATGAACATTATGCAATTGAAGGCGCGTTAGAAGAATGGGAGAAAAAGAATGCTTAGAAAATATGAAATGGAATTGGACGAACTTAAACATCCGTTAATGGTGGAAGAAAGTTCTTATGAATGTCCGGACGAAAGGCTTAACAGCCCGGAGAAAATAGTGAGAATTCTTAATAAAAGTTTTAGGCTTGATAAAAAAAGCAGAAGAATATGTATACATGCTTGCATTTGATGCAAAATGTAATCCACTGGGAGTATTTGAATTAGGTCATGGTTCAGTGAACGCATGTATTTTGAACCCAAGAGAGATTTTCCAAAGGGCACTAATTTGTGGAGCAGTGAACATAGTAATTGCTCATAATCATCCTTCCCATGATAGTACCCCATCAAAAGAAGATGATGAAGTTGCGTTGAAGATAAGCAGAGCAGGAAAACTTATGGGGATTAAGCTTGTTGATTTTATAATAATAGGTAATGGATATTTTTCATACAATGAACAGGGTTACAACTTTGTAACCTGTAATGAAAAATAGATAGGGTTACAATTTTGTAACCTATAATAAAGAATTAGAAAGAAACAGAGATATCAAATAAATTTTGATAATCTCTTTTTCTTTTTTATGGGCCGCCCCTCCCCGCCTGATTTGTTTACATCCAGATTCGCACTTCACACTTTGCGTTCCGTGCAGAATCTGTCATACAAACAAATCAGTTGCCGAACCCCCAACCGTAGGGACGGCCATTGTTTTTATTCCTTATCCCACCATGTTACTGGAAACGGACGTTGATATTTTCGTTTTCATGCATCTAAGGACATTCTTTAAATTATGTTTCCTGATATGTTGGCAGGTTTGCTTTTTTGCCCATTAAATCATTGAAAAAATGTTCTGCAAGGGTAAAGTGCACGTGCGATGCACGCCCTTGCGAGAAATTTTCACAATGATTTTTTTTATGTGCAAGCAAACCAAAAACCAACATATACAGAAACAAATTTAATTTAAAGAAAGAAGGAGAAGCAGCATGAAAACTTAATATCAACTAACAAAGGGAAGCACCCAATCCCAAACATGCCAGAAACAAATTTTAAATTTAAAAACAGGAGGTAAAGAAAATGATTAGAAAAAATAGCAAGGTAAAGGTTCAAATATTTGATAGCAATAACAAGGTGATTAAGACAAGGGTAGATGGAGAAGTTTTTAATGTGCATGAGGAAAATGGAAAGTTAGGAATAACATGGAACAAGGAATTTAAACCATTTAGCCATTTTGCTCCATGTGTACACTTTGAAAACGTGATGACTGGTAGAAAATACCATTTTAGTAGCATAACAGAAAGATTGGAAAGGATATAGGTGATAAGAATGGAAGATTTACAAAAGGTATGTGACTTACTTACGGCTACATTAAAGGAGACAAGAAATTTAAGAAAACTAAAAAAATTGTATTATGACAAATCAACGGAAACAGTAACAGCAACATTTGAATGTGGCGGTACAAAAAAAGCGAATGTTGCAGGTGATTCAGGAACGGCAATGATTAGTGACATCATAAAACAAATAATTTAAGGAGAAAAAAATGAGTAAATTTTTAAAGATAGCAATTGAGTATGAAATGGAAGAAGAGGAAATGAAGAAGACTTTAGCAGAGAATAACATGGAACTGACGGATTTTGAAAATGAAGATGCAGCATATAAATATGCTGCAGAAACAATTTTTAATAGTGGATTAGGTTGTAGTGTTGAATTGTAGGAGGTGATTTTTATGTTTAACATTCATGATTGGGACAGTATATATGAATATTTTTTTGAGCAGGCAATGAATGAAGTGACAGATGAAGATTACGCACACGCATATGGTAAAAGTCAGGCAGATTTAATTTATATATCAGAATGAAGAAGTAAGTGAGCAGAGAGGAGAAAATATGACAAAAGAGCAGAGAAAAAAACAATTGAAGGGCAACATTCAGATAACGGTTATTTTTACAATGTATATATGTATGGTTATGATAATAATGATTAAACTTTTAGAATAAAAAACATAATATTGATAAAAGGAAAACATGTGAATATAATAAAAGTAAGAAAGTAAGAAAATCTTATTGTGTGAAATTTTGGAGGTATTAACATGTTAACAGAATTAAGACAGAAATCACAAATTACAATCCCGAAAGAAATAGTTACAAAGTTGGGATTAGCAGAAGGAGATAAACTGAATATTATGGAAAAAGACGGAATGATTTATTTAATTCCAGTTACGGTATATCCGAAAAAGTACCTGAATGAGTTAAAAAATGAAATTGATGATGTTAAGGAAAAATTAAGGGCAGGGGAGCAACCTGTATTTGATAATCTGGATGCATTATTTGACAAGTTGGAGGAATAATGGCTTATAAAATAACATACACACCAAGGTTTAAGAAAAATTTTAAAAAATTATCAGATAAGGAACGGACACAATTTAAGAAAAAGATAGAAATATTTATTCAAAATCCATTTCATCCATCACTGAGAACAAAACGCATTCAGGGAACGGAAGACTTGTTTGAGTTCAGTGTGAATATGGACATAAGAGTAATATGGTATTATGAAAATAATGAGATAGTTATGGTTGTGGACATCGGACATCATGACATCCTTAAAAAATTTTAAAGTAGTGTCAGTAGGCAGAAAAGTATCACAGAAATGTGGTACTTTTTTTTGCCCGGATTATTAAATTTTTTCTTTTGAGGGGACGGCGAAGCCGCTGCTTTTTCAGTTAAGTTTTCACGAAGCATTACATGCCGCCAGTGAAAAAAGAGCATAAGAGGAATCTGATATCAACTGCGTTGATAGTTTGGCAGTGCCGAACGATTCCGTAATATCACTTATGCAAATAAATCCACACTTTTACACACAATTAAATTGTTGATTTATTCGAAATTGCACCAAAAGTGTTGCAATTAAAACGTGGAAAGTATATTATTGACAATATAAATATATTGCAAACAACATATAGATGTAGTGGAGGTAAAAGGATGAATATTTCAATTAGGGATGTAGACCCGGTTGCGATAAAGAAAATTGATGAATTAGCAAAGAAGAAGGGAATCAGCAGAAATGAATATTTGAAAATATACATTCAGCAGATGGCAATTGTGAGAGACATAAATGAAATAGAGGAGAAGTATACAAATCTTGTTGATGTAGTAGCGGATAGATTGGAGCAGGCGAATGATGTTATACAGGAAAACAGTTTGCTTATTAAGAGATTGATTAACGGAGAACATTAGAAAGGATTAAACATGGGAGTTAGAAAAAATATTTATTTTAGTGAAGAAGAATATGAAAATCTTCAAAAAATTAAAAATGATTACGGATTAAAAACTGACAGCGCAGCAATTTCATTTTTATTACAGTCGGGTAGTGTTACAAAAAACATTGCAAAAGCCGTAGTAAATGAAATTGAAGAATCATATATGAAAAGTGAAAGATTGAAATGGGCAACTAAGACAGCTGAACAGAACAGCACAATTTTGTTGGATTCAATGAACACGCTTCTTCATATGTTTAAAGCTGACAGTCTTATATCTGTAGAATTTGCACCACATCCAATTATTCAGAAATCAAAACAGAACTTAAAGGATAAAATAGCATATTTTAAACAACAAAGTGATGAAAGAAAAAGGATTGGGAAAAAATAGGGTTACAAAATTGTAATCTAAAATGAAAAAATAATAGGTTTACAAAGTTGTAACCTAAAGCGAAAAAAGAACAGGGTTACAAAGTTGTAACCTAAAACGAAAAACAAAACAGGGTTACAAAGTTGTAACCTAAAATGAAAAAAGAACAGGGTTACAAAGTTGTAACCTAAAGCAAAAAGAAAACAGGGTTACAAAGTTGTAACCTAAAACGAAAAACAGACAGGGTTACAATTTTGTAACCCTTTAATAAACGGAGAATGAAATGGAAGAAATTAAAGCGGGAGTCGTAGTGGTTACAGAATTTTGCAGACCTCACTCATCAAAGTTTCAGGGATATATAGATTATATTAACAGAAACGAGGCTGTAAGAAATGATAACACTCAAAAATATAATTTATATCAGGAATACATGGGAAATCCGAAAAAAACAACAGCATTATTTACAGCTGAAAAAGATAAATTATCAAATGAAGAAAAAGATAATTTGAAACAGTTGTTTGAAAAAGCACAAGAAAATGAATCTATTATGTGGCAAACAGTGATTTCTTTTGACAACAGATGGCTGAAGCAAAACGGAATAATTAATGAAGAAGAATCTATTATAGATGAAAGTAAAATAAAGGATGTAACAAGAGGAGCGGTCAGAAGAATGCTCGAAAATGAAAAACTAGAAAATGCAATATGGTCCGGTGCAATTCATTTTAATACAGATAATCTGCACATTCATATTGCGACTGTAGAACCGATTCCCATGAGAGAAAAGAAAGAGTACATTCAATATAGTTATAAATATGAAAAAGGGAAACGTGTTAAGGAGCCAATACTTGATGAAAATGGAAATCCTATAATTAAAACAGAATATAAAGGAAGATTTAAACAATCGAGCATTGAAAAATGTAAAAGCTATGTGGTTAATGAATTGGTTAATGACAAAGAAAATAATATAAAAATTAATAATATTATAAGAGAGAGTATTGTTAAACAGAAAAAAGAACATCCATTATCGAAAGATAAAGAATTTGCTAAAGCCTTTGATAAACTGTATGGAATGATGCCGGATGTAAATAAGAATTTATGGAACTATAATAATCCGATAATGGCAGGCTTAAGAAAAAACATAGATGAAATAAGTAAAATGTATATTGAAAAATACCATGCAGATGAATATAGAGAATTAATTGAAAGAATAGAAACTCAGAGAGAAATATATGAACAGTCTTATGGAAACGGTGAAAAGAACTATAAGGAAAACAAATTAAAAGATTTATATACAAGAATGGGGAATCAGATTTTGAAAGAAATCAGAAACTATGATAAGGAAATAAGTGAAGCGGACAATCAGGTGGATATTTCAGAGAATCAATTGAATGAAAGTGTAATTGGAGAAACTATTTTAGATATAGAAAAAGTATATGAATTTCAGGATGAAACTAATGAAGATATTGAAGACTATTTCGTTGAATCGGAAGCAGAAATTGAAAACAGTTATTATAAATGGAGTAGAAAATACAAAAAAGCTAAAGCTTTATTACACCAGGAAAAGCCTGATTATGAAACAGCAATAATGCTTTTGATTGAAGAACATAATAATGGAAATGTTCTTGCTACATATGAATTAGGAGAAATATATAAACATGGAAGAGGCCGACAAATTAATTCAAAAACAGCAAATCAATATTATGGAAGAGCACTTGAAGGATTTATGTATCAGCTTAAAGAAATAAAAGAGGAAGAAAGAAAAAGCGGAGAATCATATTTAAAGTATAGATGCGGAAAAATGTTTTATTATGGTCAGGGAACGGAGCAAAATTATGAAACAGCAATTACGTTTTTTGAAGAGTCAAATAATGAATATGCAAAATACATGTTAGGAAAGATGATGTACTATGGTCAGGGAACAGATAAAAATTTAGATGAAGCATTTGATATGTTTATGACGGTAGCTGATGAAAATGCTTATGCTGCATATAAGGCGGCAAATATGTTAGAACAGGGTGAGGCAAATGATAATATAGAGAAATATAATAAGGAAGAACTTTACATGAAAGCCCTTAAAGGATTTGTAAAAATGGAAGATAGACAGGAAGATGACAATCTGGAATTCAGAATAGGAATGATGTATATAAATGGAATGGGAGTTAGTAAAGATACAGATAAGGGAATTTCATGGATAGAAAAGGCTGCAGAAGGAAAAAATATATATGCAATAAATAAGCTGGCAAATATTTATTTGGACAGTGGAAATGAAGAAAAAATAATCACAGCAATAAATTATCTGAAAGATGCAGCAAATAATGGAAAAGATGCAATGGCAATGTATACTCTCGGGAATATATATTCAACAGAAAAATATGGCATGTATGATTTAAAAACTGCAAAGAATTGGTATATGAAATCTGAGAATTTAGGAAATGAAATTGCTTCATACAAGTTGGGAAAAATATATTTAAAAGAGAATGAAATTAAAAAATCTGTCATGCATCTCGAAAAGAGTAATAACAAATTTTCATGGTACACACTTGGAAAAATTTATTTAGATAATGAAAGTGAGATGTTTAATGCTGATAAGGGAATTAACTATATGGAGCAGGCGGCAAAAGAAGGAAATGTATTTGCACAATACATAGCCGGAAAAGAATACTATAAGGGGAAAATCGTAAATGTGAATTATGAGAAGGCAATATTATATTTAAGTCAGGCATCCAATCAGGATAATGAGTTTGCATCGTATATACTTGGAAAAATCCATAAAGATACAAAAGATTATAAAAATGCACAAAAGGAATTTGCTAAATGTACAAATGAATATCTCAGACCTTATGCAGAATATGCACTTGGGAAAATGTATCTTGACAAAGAAGGAAGTATTTATAATCCAAAAAGGGGAATAGAATACATGGAACGAGCTGTAATAGACGGTAACAGCTCAGCAGCTTTTTCATTAGGAATAACATATTTAAAAGGTGATGTGGTAAAACAAAATAAATTACTTGGAATTTCATGGATAGAAAAGGCAGCCGAAAGTGGTAATGAATATGCGAAGGAATTTTTGGAGAACAGAAATGAAAAAAATATTAATGTAAACAAAAATTTTAATGCAGGTAGAATGCATGCAATGATATTAAGCAATGCAACTCAATTCTTAAAAAAAGCGTTAAAAAATGAACTGCAGCGAAGACAAAACATAAAAGAACATGAAAGAATTACAAATTATGGAGAGGAAAAAGAATAAGGTTACAAAGTTGTAACCTTATAAACAAATTCTTTATAAACACAGAAGTTGTCAATTAAATAGACTATAATACGTTGACAATATAATATGCAAATGCTATTATTGTATATATTAAAAAATATATAAGGAGATGGAAAAGATGAAAACTTTAGTATTTTTAAACAATAAGGGTGGTGTAGGAAAAACAGCTTCAGCTACAAGTGTGGCTCATATTATGAGCGAAATGTTTGGAAAAAGGGTATTAGTTATAGATTTAGATGCACAGATGAATGCAACTACAATGTTTACCAAAATTGACTTTATGGATTTGTTTGGAAGTATTTACAGAAGAGAAACAAAGAAAAGTGGAAAATCAATAGAAGATTTATTGCTTGACCGTGAATTAGATATTCACGATTGCATTATCAAAACTGATTACAAAAATTTGGATTTGATTCCCAGTTATATTACATTGTCCGAATGTGATGAAAGGTTAAAAGCTGATGTGACATCGCCACAACAGTTTAAACTTAAGAATCATTTAAAAAATGTGCAAAATGAGTACGATTTTTGTATAATAGATAGTAGCCCGTCCGTTAACATTATAAATATTAACGGACTTACGGCAGCTGATGAAGTATATATTCCACTTAGATGCGATGGCTACAGTCTGTTAGGTGTTGCTATGGCAATGAGATTATTTAATACGGTATCTGAATACAATGAAAATTTGAAAATAGGTGGAATGTTTTTTACGCAGTGGGATAGCAGAGCAAATGTAGATAAGGTTGCATATGGAATGCTGAAAGACAGTTTTGAAGAATACTTGTTGCCGATAAAAATTGGAGTCAGTAAGAATGTAAAGGAATGTAGTTTTATGCAAAAACCACTATTGGCATATGATAATGGTAAAAATAAAAATAAGGTAACACTTCAATACATGGAATTAACTAAATATATATTGAGTAGATAGAAAGCGAGGATATTATGGGAAAGTTTAATGTAAACTCAATTAGAGGATATGATAAGATTAAGGATATAAAAGAAGACGTTTCTGGAGAAGAATATAAATTTGGCTCAGGATTATTAAGTGATGCATCTAAGGATGTTGTAAAAATGAATATTGTAAATATTGAAAGAGAAAAGATTAACAAAAATCCAAAAAATAAATATAAAATAGGAGAAATTGATACGCTTGCCGAATCAATAAAAATATATGGAATCGTAAATCCACTTAACGTTAGAAAAAATAGTGATGGTACATATACATTATTGGGTGGTGAAAGAAGAATAACAGCAATTGACAAACTCATAGATGATCCGAATGTTCCGGATTGGAATGAATATACTTTAATACCATGTGTTATTAAAGACCTGGACAAAATTAAATTGCCAATTTCTGATGAGATGAAGGAGAAGTATGCAATAGTAACTACAAATAAGGAAGCAAGAAAGTATACTGATTCTGACAGATATTATGAAATGCAGGCATGGAAGGAAATAATAGAAGAGCTAAGAAGTAACGGTGTTGAAATGTTAAATGATGTAGATGAAGATGGAGAAGAAAATTCAATTCAAATAAAAGGTGAAAAAACAATGGATATTCTGAGCAAGGTTACAGGAATGAGCCGCGGACAAGTTCAGAGATATGATAAAGTTGAGAAAAAAGCAGAGCCTGAGTTACTTAACGCAATGCTTGATGATAACATTTCTGTTGGAGTTGCAGAAAAGGCAACGGATGTGTTATCATCTGAACAACAGAAAAAACTTGCAAAGGATTCGAGAAAGAAAAAAATACAACCATCTGATGTTGAAAAATATAAAGATGATGATGAAAAGACAGAATTAACATCGATTCAGTTCAAAAATGATATTGCGAATATAAGTGATGCTGTAAAAGATGGAAAAGCTTATCTTAGTGAAAAAGAAAGAAAAGAATATGACAAACTTATAAAGAAATTGGAGAAATTAATCTTAAAAGAGGTATAAAGAAAAATGCAAAGAACAAGAAAGAACGCCGTGGCATTTTCCTCATACATAACGGAAGAGTGTTTGAGATTAATAGAATACTTATCTGTTAGGGAAGAAGTTACACAAATAGTATTTATAAGACGTGCGGTTAAGCATTTTTTAAAAGGTGATAAAAAGGTAGATCCGAGAATTATGATAAGAGCAAGAAAAGCGGATGGATATATCAGAAGAAATGCTTTACTTACCGGATACATTGATAAAGAGCAAAAAAAAATTCTTACAGAAATAGCAGAAGAGCAGGGTGCTAATTTTTCACAAGTATTTTTTCAATGCATGATAAGCTATTGCGCATTATTAATATCATTGGATGATACTGGAATAGAAATAAGTAAAAAGGAATAATTGATTGTTTAGGGAGCAGCAATGCTCCCTAAAAGTTTGAAGGAGATAAAATATGGGGGCAAAGTACAATCAGCTAAACAGAGACCAAAGAATTAAAATTGAAACATTATACAAAGCAGGCATTAAAGTTACAGATATAGCACAACAAATCGGGTGTCATTTTTCAACGGTATACAGAGAACTAAAGCGAGCAAAAACTCAACATAGAAGATCAAGTGATTGGGTAGAGGAAGAAATTTACAGTTACGATAAAGGACAGATGATACACGATGAAAACAAAAAACGTTGTGGCCGAATGAAAATAATTCAGGATGATACAGAGTTTATAGAATTTGTTGAGATGATGATATTAGAATATCACTATTCGCCAGCTGCAATACTTCAGGAAATAGAGCGTGATGGAATGGAATATGATACTAAAGTTTGCCTTACCACGATGTATAATTATATAAAAAGTGGAACTTTTCCCAATATAGTATTAGCAGACTGTCCTTATAGGAGAAAAAAGAAAATAAAGAAAAAGAAAAAAGTGCAGAAGAGATTTTCTAAAGGAAAAAGTATTGACGAAAGACCAAAAGAAGTAGATGAAAGAAAAGAAATAGGACATTGGGAAATGGATTCTGTAGTTGGACCACAAGGTAAAGGAACGAAAGCTTTACTTGTTTTAACTGAAAGAAAAACCAGAAAAGAGATTTTGTGGCTGTTAAAAGATCATACGTCAAGTGAAGTGGTTAGAGCATTAAATGGAATAGAACGTGAAATGGGAGAAAAGAAGTTTAGAGAAACATTTAAGACAATCACTGTAGATAATGGAGTTGAATTTTCAGATTGGAAAGGAATGGAGAAAAGCAGGCGTAACAAAAATAGAAAAAGAACAGAAATATATTATTGTCACGCATACAGAAGTTGTGAACGTGCAAGCAATGAGAATCAAAACCGGATGTTGAGACGGTGGTGGCCTAAAGGAACAAATTTTGATTCTGTTACGAAAAAAGAAGTAAAAAAAGTTGAAGAGTGGATTAATGAATATCCAAGAGAAATATTAGGATGGATATCCTCAAAAGAAGCATATGAGAAAGAAGCAATAGCTTAGATTAGGATTATAATTATAATTAAGAAAGTATAGGATAAGTATATACCATAATAATATATGATAAAAACAATATCATAAAATGCAATGTAAAATGATATAGCGAAAAATTAAAATTGAATACTAAATATCGAAAAAATTTTTTTTTGAAAATTTATTTGCAATTAAACTTGACAATCAGAAGAAAAAGTAAAATTCTAGAAAGTATTTGACAAATAAAAGATGCTATACTATAATAAATTTTGCACTGCTAAATTGTGCAAATTAAATAACTGATATGAATCAGGCAAGGAGAAGTACTCAAGTGGCTGAAGAGGTGCCCCTGCTAAGGGTATAGGCCGTTTACGCGGCGCGAGGGTTCAAATCCCTCCTTCTCCGGTAAAAAAGAATCTGTTAATGATTCTTTTTTTTTGCAAATTATTAATTGCTATATTTAATAAAGTTTAATGCCAATCTATCTATATTATATATTTACCTATATTGAAATTAAATGTATTAACTATATTAACCTATGTTTAAATCAGTTATAAACATAATATGGATAAAATGGTAAATAGAGTAAAATAAATAGGATTTGTACATTGCGTATAATAACTTGGAAAATGTACATACCGATATATACGTTCAAAATTTTATTTAGATTTATTAAAAAATGTGTTGACATTATTTAATAAAAGTGTTAATATAATTTTCGCCCGCTAAAAGGCGGGCAAATAAAAAATAAAAAAATACTTGACAAGTGATGATTATTAATGATAGAATTAAGAAACTGTCACTTATGATAGTAATAAAACAAGAACATTGATAATTGAACAGCAACCATCCCTGAAAATGAATAAAAGATTTTCAGTGAACGTCATCAGAAATGATGAATTCCAAAACAACAGTAATTGATGGAAGAATGGCTAACGTCATTCTGAAATGGATTAAAAACTTTAAACGAGAGTTTGATCCTGGCTCAGGATGAACGCTGGCGGCGTGCTTAACACATGCAAGTCGAACGAAGCACCTTAGACAGAAGCCTTCGGGCGGAAGACTTTGGTGACTTAGTGGCGGACGGGTGAGTAACGCGTGGG
>NZ_QTWU01000010.1:92090-94450 GCF_003461285.1 Eubacterium sp. AF17-7
GAACGGTCCGGCGAGTTACGCTTACTGGCGAGGTTAAGTACTTAAGGTATGGAGCCGAAGGGAAACCAAGTCTTAACAGGGCGAAAAGTCAGTGAGAGTAGACCCGAAACCGGGTGACCTATCCATGTCCAGGATGAAGTTGCCGTAAAAGGCAATGGAGGTCCGAACACACATCCGTTGAAAAGGGTGGTGATGAGGTGTGGATAGCGGAGAAATTCCAATCGAACCCGGAGATAGCTGGTTCTCCTCGAAATAGCTTTAGGGCTAGCCTCAATTTAGTCTTGCGGAGGTAGAGCACTGAATATCCTAGGGGGCGTCAAAGCTTACCGAAGATTATCAAACTCCGAATGCCGTAAAGATGATGATTGGGAGTCAGACTGCACGAGATAAGTTGGGTAGTCAAAAGGGAAACAGCCCAGACCTCCAGCTAAGGTCCCAAAGTGAGTGTTAAGTGGAAAAGGATGTGGGATTTCGAAGACAACTAGGATGTTGGCTCAGAAGCAGCCATACATTCAAAGAGTGCGTAATAGCTCACTAGTCGAGAGGTCCTGCGCCGAAAATGTCCGGGGCTAAAACACAACACCGAAGCTGAGGAATGACATAGTCATTGGTAGAGGAGCATTCTTAGCCCGACGAAGCTGTACCGAAAGGAGCAGTGGAGGGATAAGAAGAGAGAATGCCGGAATGAGTAGCGAGAGTGAGGTGAGAATCCTCACGGCCGAATATCTAAGGTTTCCAGGGTAAAGCTGATCTGCCCTGGGTAAGTCGGGGCCTAAGGCGAGGTCGAAAGACGTAGTCGATGGATAACAGGTTGAGATTCCTGTACTACAATGTATCAGAACTGTGGGGACACAGACAGAGAGCCAGAGCCGGAAATGGAAAAGCCGGTGCAAGCGAGGTAGGAGAACAGTAGGCAAATCCGCTGTTCAATCTGAAGACGTGATGCGGAGCGAAATAAAAGTAGCGAAGCTGGTGAGCTGGCTGTCGAGAAAAGCCGCTATAGTGTACATTGTACCCGTACCGTAAACCGACACAGGTAGATGAGGAGAGAATCCTAAGGCCGACGGAAGAAGCATTGTTAAGGAACTCGGCAAAATGACCCCGTAACTTCGGGATAAGGGGTGCCTGAGAAATCAGGCCGCAGAGAATTGGCCCAAGCAACTGTTTAGCAAAAACACAGGTCTATGCGAAACCGAAAGGTGATGTATATGGGCTGACGCCTGCCCGGTGCTGGAAGGTTAAGAGGAGAGGTTAGCATAAGCGAAGCTTTGAATTTAAGCCCCAGTAAACGGCGGCCGTAACTATAACGGTCCTAAGGTAGCGAAATTCCTTGTCGGGTAAGTTCCGACCCGCACGAAAGGCGTAATGATTTGGGCACTGTCTCGACAATGCATCCGGTGAAATTGAAGTACCAGTGAAGATGCTGGTTACCTGCGCCAGGACGGAAAGACCCCATGGAGCTTTACTCTAGCTTGATACTGGGATTCGATATTGCATGTACAGGATAGGTGGGAGACTAGGAGACGTGAACGCCAGTTTGCGGGGAGTCGCCCTTGGGATACCACCCTTGCAGTATTGGGTTTCTAACATGCAGCCGTGAACCGGCTGGTGGACAATGTCAGGTGGGGAGTTTGACTGGGGCGGTCGCCTCCGAAAGGGTATCGGAGGCGCTCAAAGGTTCCCTCAGAATGGTCGGAAACCATTCGCAGAGTGCAAAGGCATAAGGGAGCTTGACTGCGACACCGACGGGTGGAGCAGGTACGAAAGTAGGACTTAGTGATCCGGTGGTATAAAGTGGGATTGCCATCGCTCAACGGATAAAAGCTACCCTGGGGATAACAGGCTTATCACTCCCAAGAGTTCACATCGACGGAGTGGTTTGGCACCTCGATGTCGGCTCATCGCATCCTGGGGCTGTAGTAGGTCCCAAGGGTTGGGCTGTTCGCCCATTAAAGCGGTACGCGAGCTGGGTTCAGAACGTCGTGAGACAGTTCGGTCCCTATCCGGCGTGGGCGTAGGATATTTGAGAGGAGCTGTCCTTAGTACGAGAGGACCGGGATGGACGAACCTCTGGTGTATCTGTTGCATTACCAAATGCATGGCAGAGTAGCCAAGTTTGGAAGGGATAAACGCTGAAGGCATCTAAGCGTGAAGCCCCCCTCAAGATGAGATATCCCATACGAAAGTAGTAAGACCCCTTGAAGACTACAAGGTTGATAGGTCAGAGGTGGAAGCGTGGTAACACGTGCAGCTGACTGATACTAATAGGTCGAGGGCTTAACCATAAGGAAGGAATTTGAGGAAAAGTTATCCAAGGAAGAAGAGATTGGAAGATTAGTTGGTGTGCAGTTTTGAATGTA
>NZ_QTWU01000011.1:0-91488 GCF_003461285.1 Eubacterium sp. AF17-7
AGGCCTATTAATTATATTTAAATATTAATTTACAGAAAAACTTTCACACTCTCTTATTATAATAAAAAAGTCGGAGCATTTATACCTGCCTCCAATTGTTAAATTAACTAATGGAATCGGTACAAACGCTCCGGTTTTTTAACCGAATTATTATGAATCACATATATAAAGAGCAGACGCTTTTCATCTGCTCCACTTATTTTATGTTGTATTTATTTAATTTAGATTAAATACAATAGTCATTTGTTTGATTTTCTTCTAACTGCCACTGAACTAAATCTGCCAATGTAATATTATCAACTACATCTTTTACTGCATCATTTATCTTCTGCCATACTCTAACAGTTGCGCATCCTGTCATTCTTTCACATGGTTCTGCATCATCTTCCACACATGCAACAGGAGCTAATGAGCCTTCTGTTAATCTTAAAATCATTCCTACTGTATATTCTTCCGGTTTTTTCTTTAATAAATATCCACCCTGAGGTCCTCTTGTACTTCTTACATAGCCGGCTTTATTTAAAACTGAAATAATCTGTTCCAAATATTTATCAGATATTTCCTGTCTCTTTGCAATATCTTTTATACTTACCGGTGTATTTCCCTCCGAATGTTCTGCAATATCAAGCATTAATCTCAATGCATATCTTCCCTTTGTAGAAATTTTCATTATATTTACATCTCCTATTAGTTTTCATTATTTAACAGATGCCTAAATTTATAATATAAATTTATTTTGCGTAATCGTTAATTAAAATTGCAACAATTATAACGTCAAATACTTCTCAGGCATCTTTTATCTTTAATAATATAAATGTATTATAGAGCATAATTCATACTTTTTCAATAGGAATTAAGAAGCATTTAGTGTTTTATCTTTTAAGCATCTTTCTAACAGACTCCAAATCTACTCTTTTTATACCCATAAAGAAACTACCGCTTCACAAATCTACATTTGTAAAGCGGTAGTACCGTAAAAAAGAAAACTATTAGTAATAATTGACATAACAATTATTAATGATAACCTATATAATTAATTGGTATGATAAACAAACTATTGAGAGTTCTAGTTGATATGTTTATCAATACTAATTATATAACATTGTGTTAATAAGATGTCTTACGGATTGTTTTGTGTAATACACTTTCACAATACCTGCATCCATAAAATTATTTGGATAAATTAATTTATCCTTTTACTGCACCTACTACCAAACTTTCCTGTACCTGCTTACTCAAGAAGAAGTAGATAATAATTGTTGGCAATGTTGCAATTACCATACCTGCTCCAATTAATCCCCATTCTGTCGAATACTGTCCGGCAAGTGACATAATACCTACAGGAAGTGTTCTGAACTCATCACTGTCAACAAATGTATTTGCTAACATCAATTCATTCCATGTTCCTAAGAATGTAAATATTGAAGCTGTTGCAATGGCTGATTTAACCATTGGGAATATGATTTGTATAAAACATTTAAAAATTCCGCATCCATCAATATAAGCCGCTTCTTCCATTTCTCTTGGAATTCCTTTATAGAAACCTACCAGAATCATTATACTCATAGGAAGCGCTCCGGCAATGTAAGGAATTAACAATCCTAAATATCCACCTTTAAGTCCCAGTCTATCTAAAATCTGAAACAATGGTAACAATGCTGCCTGCGCTGGTATCATAATTCCAATCATAAATAACCCATATACAAGGTTTCTTAATTTCCATATCATTCTTGAAATGGCATATGCTGCCATTGATGAAATTATTCCTGCTGCTACTACCGTAACCACTGAATAAAATACTGAATTAAGGAAATATCTGATTAAATTTGATGAACTCAATGCTGTCACATAATTATCCCATCTCCATACATGAGGAAGTCCAATTACATTTTCACCAAATATTTCCGTGTTGCTTTTTAACGAAAATGTTATAAGCCAATATAGTGGAAACAACTGAGTTAAAGCAATTAATAATAAGATAGCAAATTTTATTGCTCCCATAATTTTTTTCTTTTTCATTGTGCCCTCCTATACTGCTGAAACATTCTGCTCTGCTTTTTTAAATATTCTGTTAACTATAAATGTAAATATGAGACACTCTATTACTATAAAGAACGCCTGTGCACTTCCATATCCATACAAACCTTTTCTAAATAAATTATTGTACATTAGCGTAGCGGGAACTTCACTTATGTGGTTTGGACCTCCACCTGTCATAACATAAACAAGGTCAAAGGCTCTTAATGATCCGGTTATTGCAAATATTACGCATGTTTTTATTACCGGAACAAGTAAAGGTAATGTAATTTTCATATGAACCTGCAACGTTGACGCTCCATCTATCTGAGCTGCTTCATAATAGTCTGTTGAAATAGACTTTATACCTGCATAGAAAATAATCATATGATATCCTATGTACTGCCATATAGACGGAATTAAAACCGTCATAAAAGCATCCTTTGTTAGCCAGGAGTGCTCATATTTAGGATTGAAGTATCTGATTACGGTGTTAATTACACCGTAATCATTATTAAACATTTTAAGCCACAACTGTCCTATAACCATACTTGATATTACAACCGGGATAAAATATACAGTTCTGAAAAATCCATCGCCTTTCACTCCTCTTGATAATACCAAAGCTAAAATTAATGATATAGGTAACTGAATAAATACTGATGCCACTACAAGAATCAAAGAGTTCTTTACTGCAAGTGGGAAATATCTGTCTTCAGTAAACAATTGTATGTAGTTTTTTATACCAATAAAGGTTTTTGTTCCAATTCCATTGTATTCAAAAAAACTGTAAATTCCTGACGTAACTAATGGAATCAAGGTAAATCCTAAAAACAATAGTAGCGCCGGTAATATAAATATTAATATGTATTTCTTATTTCCAAGCATTTTTTCCATAACACTACCTGCCTCACTTATTATTTACCGTTAATAGCTGCCTTATGTTCATCTATAAATGCATCAATGTCTGCACCATCTGCAAATAATGTCTGAACCTGTTCATTATGTACTGCTGCCGGTTCTGATTCTAATGATGTATCCCAAGCAAGTACACCCTGTTTTCCTTCTGCTAATAAATCTTTAATCTGGATAAATAATGGGTTTAAGTTGCTTTCATCTGCAGGAGTTGTCCATCCACTGAATCCTGATCCTGTTTCATATGAAGCTACGCCCATTTTTTCATTAATGTAAATAC
Organism: Eubacterium sp. AF17-7; assembly: GCF_003461285.1. Taxonomy (NCBI): domain Bacteria; kingdom Bacillati; phylum Bacillota; class Clostridia; order Eubacteriales; family Eubacteriaceae; genus Eubacterium; species Eubacterium sp. AF17-7. Next base: position 3,212 of record NZ_QTWU01000011.1, read on the forward strand.
AGAACTTAGCTGCTTCTTCTTTGTATTTAGTGTTATTGTTAACCCAGAATGATTCAACGAATCCACCACAGTAATCTGTTGCTTCACCTTTTCCATCTGCGATTGTTGGAATCTTTAATGCTACTACTTCTTCAGGTTTAATTGTTGCTGCATCGTCTGTGTATACATTGTTTGCAAACCAGCTTCCCATAAGTCTCATAGCTGCTTTTCCATTTTCAAATGCTGCATTTGCGTCATCATTTCCCTGTTCTAAAGGATTGTCACCAAATGCTCCCATTTCATATAAATCACTTACTTTCTGTGCTGCTTTCTTGAATCCTTCATCTCCGAATTCTTTGTTTCCTGATAACATTTCGTTAACGCCTGTTGCACCTACTTCTCTTAAAGCTAATGCCTGATATACGAATGCTGCATTCCATCCGTCTTTAGCACCTGCTGCCATTGGTGTAACACCATCTAATTTCTTTAATTTCTTAACTGCATCTACTAATTCATCGTATGTAGTTGGTAATGTAGCTCCTGCCTTGTCAAACATTGTCTTGTTACAGAATAATGTCATATACCATGAAAACATTGGTACTGAATATAATTTTCCATCAAATTCAAATGCTGATGTTGAACCTTCTAAAATCTTTGACTTAACATCATCAGTTACATAGTCATCTAATGCCATAACTTTTCCTGCATCAACTAACTTCTTTGCTGTACCTGCACCCCACCAATAGAATACGTCGATTCCTTTTGCGTCTCCGGCAAATTCAGCGTTAATCTTTGTCTTGTAAGCTTCTGTATCCAAAGTTTCTGTCTTAATCTTAACACCTGAATTTTCTTTTTCATAAGCTTTAACTGCCTCTTCATATTTGCCCTTAAGTTCATTAGTATCATTTGACCACTGATGCCATACATTTAATGTAATTGTACCGTCGTCATTTTTAGCATCGCTGCTACCACCTTTGCTACCACATCCTGCCATTGAGAATGCCATTGTTGAAGCTAAAGTAAGCGCCAACACTTTCTTAAATAAATTTTTTCTCATTATAAATCCTCCTCAATTTATTTGATATTCAAAGTATACTTAATCAGATTCTCTATCTCAATTTAATATTTTGACTAAAAAAGGTTAAAAATTTTACTATAAATTTTTAACCTTTTTTATTAACATCTGTATTCTTTTACTGTCTTTCCTGTCTGCTTTTTAAAGCAAATACAGAAATAATGTGAATCTTTAAACCCAACTTTTTCCGCAACTTCATACACTTTTAAATCAGTCTGTTTAAGAATTTTTTTGCTTGCTTCTATTCTCTTTTCGGATACATATTCTATAAAGCTTACTCCATATGCCTTCTTAAATTCCCTGCTTAGATAACTTTCATTTGTATATAAATCTGTCGCCGCTTTCTTTAATGAAAGTTCTGAATTGTATAAATTTCTATTAACATACTCTAAAGCATCTTCTATAACATTTTTATTACGTTTAGATTTTTTTTGATTATGATATTCATAAACAATTTTAATATATCCTTTGGCACATTCTAAGGCATCTGTAACACTTCTAATCGCTCTTACATCCTTAAAAACATCTTCTTCATTTATTAACTGATACAAATTTATTCCATACTTATTAAGAGTCGAACCTGCACGTAAAATAATTGTCATTGTCATAAGTTTTAAATATTCTTCATCAGCTATCTTGCCTTTTTTAATTACTTCAATATAATCTTTAATGTATTTCAGCATTTCTTCTTCCCTGCAATTATTTATAGCTTCCGCAAATTTATCCCAGTCAAGTTCTATTTTAGAATTATTTTGCTTCATAACCTCCTGGTATTCAGAATATGTAACCACTCTGTTTCTTCCAAGCAAAACTGAAACTCCAAGTGCCTTATCTGCCTGACCATATGCCGATGCAATGCCACAAAATCCTATATTTTCACCACTTATTCCGATGGTTGCAGTTATTCCAATCTTATTTAATTTTTTATGCAATGCTTCTGCATAATTAATGCATTCATCTAAATCCTTATTTACAAAATAAATTATTATATTATGCATAAAATGAACAAACGAAATCATATTGTCGTTATTTTGATTTTGAACTAATTCATAAACTTTTTTATAATTTTCCTCTTCCTGATTATCTTTAATTTTTACATCTATGCATACACAACCATCAAGAAGTTCTTTGCAGTTATATGTATCCATTTTTTTCACTGCTTCTTCTTCATCTATTCTATTTTCAACAAGCCTTAAAAGAAAACTTTCTTTTAGTATGTCATAATTATTCTCCATGCTTTCTTTTAATTTAGCCACCTCTGTAGCCTCTTTGTTTCTCTGGTTAATCTCCTCTTTTAATTTAGCCATCACTTCACTTATTTCTTTTATGTTAATTGGCTTTAAAAGAAATTCGTCAACACCTAAATTGATAGCTTTTCTTGCATATTCAAATTCCCTGAATCCTGTTACAATTACAACCCTGCATTTAGGATGTGCTTTCAATAGTGCTTCAGTAAATTGTAGGCCATCCATTCCCGGCATATTAATATCAGTCACCACAATATCCACCTCATGATAATTTATATATTCCAATGCCTCTTTTCCGGACGCTGCTTCCCCTACAATCTTAAAACCATTTTCTTCCCATTTATATCCTTTGCGAATTAAAACCCTCTCTAATTTTTCATCATCCACCAACAATACATTTAACATAATTATTTCTCCGATTTTTTGCTTAATTTAATGTATTTCCACTTTACATTTATACTATTTTGTCTGATTGTACATTTACACTATTGCAAATCTTACTCTGATTTTATCTTACCTACAGTAACAATTATTTCTGTTCCAACACCTATTTCACTCTGAATTATCATTGGATTCTCTATTTCATCCATTAACTTTATTCTCTGTATTAAGCTATAAAGTCCAAATCCCGATTTTCCAGTAACAGATTTACCTTCCATTATTTCCTGTATTCTTTCTTCACTCATTCCAACCCCATCGTCAGATACAATAAATATTATTTCATCATCCTGTTCAAATACTTTTATATTTACAGTTCCCTCTTCTCCATTTAATCCGTGATGTACTGCATTTTCCACTAAAGGTTGAAGTAAAAGTTTAAGAACTTTCTCTTTTTTTACCGATTCTTCTATTTCATAATTAACTTTTATCTGATTGTCGTATCTCATGTTTAATATTGTAATGTAACTTTCGATACTACTTATTTCATCCTCAACTGTTATATAATCAAGTCCACTGTTTAGACTGTTCCGATAAAAATTTCCTAACGCCTGCGTCATCTGGAAACATTTTTCATTTTCCTCCATTAATGCTAATGCCGAAACCGCATCTAAAGTGTTATATAAAAAGTGTGGATTTATCTGCGCCTGTATTATGTCTAACTTGCCTTTTGCAATAATTCTTTCTTCATCCTTTACCTTTTTCATTAAAGATTTAACAGACAAAATCATATGGTTAAATACTTTTTTAAGGCTTGTGATTTCATTATCATTTTCTACAACAGGCATTGTCACAAATTCACCGTTTTCAACTATTTTCATATGTTTTTCTACTTTTGCAAGTGGTTTAAATATGAGATATGTAAGTAACATTGAGCATATAAATACAAATACAACATTTAAACACATAATTACCACTATCACTGTCGAATAGTATGGAGCTAAAGATGTAATGTTATCCATTGAAAATACTCCGATAAGTTTCCAATCCTGTATTCCTATATCCTGACTTGCAACAACACTTTTTCCGTCTTTATTATTTACTTCCATGTACTCCTTAGACATATTTTTTGCAATTTTTGTATACTTTTTAAAATCACGCTTTTTGTCTTGAGGCTCAATAATATAATTTCCTTTCGAATCAACTATGTAGAACTGATTCTTGTAATCATTACTAACCTGATTAAAATAGTCCTGCAATACTAAATCATCAAAAGTTATTAGAAGTGTAGCCAAAGGTTTATAATCTCTCTTATCTACAATCTGTCTTACATAGCACAGATAATCATTAGGTGCATAATATTCTATTGTTCCATCGCTTCCGTTATAGAAAAATCCGTTTCCATTTGCTTGCTGCATTTCCTTATACCAATTTGTATCCTGGATTTGCTTATTTATTTTTTTTGGTGGTCTCTTATAAGAATTATAACAATTATTATATTTATCAAATATATATACTCCGGAAATGTATTCTCCGGATAATATCATATTAAACAAACTCTTTGTTATGTTTTTTTGATAATTCAAATTAATATTCTCTGAATTTATTTGTCTTAAAGAATCCTGTACGATATCGTCAAAATATATCTGTGTTGAAAATTGAGTTACATTATCAAAAATAAGCGCTAAATTTCCCTGAAGTGCATTTACTGTCTGCACTCCTGCCTTACCAACTTCAATTTTCGTATATCTTCCGTTTACAGCTGAAATTAATGTAAACGTCATTATAAATGACAATAAAAGAACCGCAATATAAGTCAGAATAATCTGCGTTCTTATCTTTGCTTTTTTCCATTTTTTTAATAATTTATACACTTTTCTCTCCACCATACATTATATTACAATTTTCTTTAAAAATTGTTTATGAACTTCATCTGTCGTTTTTTAGTACTTATAATTTTTTATAATATTTATGCTGTTTCACTCATATACATAAACATACTTTATAAACCTATAACTGCAAATTAACTTATATAAAGTTCATGAACATTTCCATGTCCAATATAACAAATACCCTCCTTTTATAGTAAATGATTAGGGCCAAAATGTAAATATTTACTATTTTTTATTGTAAAACAAAAATGCCTGCAACCTCTTTTTCTATAAAGGATTGCAGACAATATAATTTCCATCTCGCTGATGCGGCATTCGCCGCATCAAAAAAAAAAAGAACAGGTTCTTTCTGAAAACTAGCTTTCTAAAGAACCTGTTCTTTTTTTGTGTATGTGGACTCATTGCTTCGCACATATATATGCCGGCGACCGGAATCGAACCGGTACGATATTGCTACCACAGGATTTTAAGTCCTGCGCGTCTGCCAGTTCCGCCACGCCGGCGAACCCGTTGAATAAATAATGGGCAGAGAAGGATTCGAACCTTCGAAGGCGTTGCCAGCAGATTTACAGTCTGTCCCCTTTGGCCACTCGGGAATCTGCCCATTTGTTTCCAACAATAAATATTTATACCATAATTTTTTTATTTACGCAACCATTTTTTCTACTAAATCAAGCTAAATTAGGCACCATCAGATACCGCATAATTGACATCCTTTTTTCCAAGTCATATACTTGTCTATATTATGAAATTGGCTATTTATATATTAAGAGAGGAATTTAACAATGGTGAAATTTTCATCTTCGAGAAATAAGAAATCCATGAAGAAGCGAAATCTTTTAATAGCTATTTTGATTGTTGCGATGCTCGCTTTTTCTGTGGCAGGAACATATATATTTATGTATTTTTCCAGTGGCAAAAATCCAACAGAATACAAGAAAACTAATGCAACATCTCAGTCAAATAAATCTAACAATAATTCAGCTATCAACAATAACTCTGACAGCATGAATGATAATGAAGATGACTCAATCATAAATCCATATGATTGGGATAAGATTGCTAAAACAAACAAAGATATTTATGCATACATATATATTCCCGGTACAAAAATTGAATTGCCGGTTGCGCAATCTGATGATTCTAAAGATGATTCCTTTTATCTTACACATAATGAAAAAGGAAATTATGAATTTTCAGGTTGTATATATAGTGAAAAAATAAACTCAACTGATTTCACTGACCCCGTAACTGTATTTTATGGTCATAATATGTTAAACGGCACAATGTTTGCACACTTACATTATTTCGAGAAAAAAGACTTCTTTGATAAACATGAATATTTTTATGTTTATACACCTAGTCACAAATTAACATACAGAGTTTACTCAGCTTATGTTTATGATGATACTCATATTTTAAAAGCATTTGATTTTTCGGATATTCAGGTGCGAATGGACTATTTCAAGACAACTCTTAATCCAAGCGTTTCTAATGCAAATGTTAGAAAAGATGTAGCTTTAACTCAGGACAGTAAAATATTAACACTTAGCACATGTACTTCAGGAAAAAGTAATACACGATATATTGTAAATGGACTATTTATTAAAGATGACGTTACAGACTAGGTATAGTTATATAAAACTAATTGTGCATGCATTGAAGCGCAATATCAATGACATTATAACTCTAAATCAAATCTTACAAATAAACCCAGACTCCCACTATGATTGACAAAGATTATTCTTAACAAAGAACAACAAATAAAAATGAACCTATAGATTTTCAATATTTGACAAAATTACATTCTGCCAAACACTATCTTAAATATACAGGTTCATTTTTATATTCTATAATTTATATTTTATTATTTATTTTAGATTTTAATTGACGTATATATAATTTTATGCTAACCGGAAATATATGTCTATTCTACACATTTATATAATTTCTGCTAACTGAAAATATATGTCTATTCTACACATTTATATAATTTATGCTTCTTCCATGCATCTATATATTGGGGGTTATTACACACATCTATTTTGTTCTATAAACTACTAAATAATCATTTGCCCCGTCAATAAGGTTATTACACACATCTATTTTGTTCTATAAACTACCGCGCTACATGCAGGAATGGTAACTGCTATATCACCATTTTCTACCATTACCGGAATTCGACCCACATTATACAATTCCTCAGATGTTTCCATTAATCGTTCCATTACGTTTCCATTTGGAATGTTTAACTGCCAAACAGGAATTTTCACATTGATTTCATGGTCTGATGTATTGATAGCTGTTACTGTGCCATTTAATGCATCAAATCGTCCATAACTTAAATAATTGTTGCCCCAGTCTAATTGCTTGTAAGAACCTTTCTTCAATTCATCGCAATGATTGTGTATAAAAATCATATCTCTGTAAAATTCGATTAATTCAAAATCTTCTTTGCCCCAAGGATATGTTCTTCGGTTGTCCGGATCTGTCCATCCACACACGCCGGCTTCATCCCCATAATACAATGTTGGTGCTCCCGGCAGAGTCATCTGCATTACGACTCCCTGTTTAAATATGGCTTTCTTTACATTTTCATTTGCCGCTTCTGCTCCTGCAGTTGCAATTCTTCCAGCCATACCGTTTGTTCTTGTCATAAATCTTGAATGATCATGATTTGACAATTCATTCATTGCCACTAATAACGACTGATTCTGGAATTGCGCCATATGATATTTCATTGCATCATTAAAGCTGTGGGCATTTCCCTTAAGTTCCGGTTTTACATTGTCAGAATGTTTATCAACACCTGTTAAAAACCAGCTTACAGGATCCATGAACGCATCATAATTCATTACCGTATCCCATTGGTCGCCCTTTAGCCATTCTCCCGCTTCGCCATAATGTTCTGCTAAAATAATTGCATCCTTATTTGCTTCCTTAACTGCCTTTCGGAATTTACGCCAGAATTCATGATTAAATTCACCACTATGTCCCAAATCAGCTGCAACATCTAATCTCCATCCATCAACATTATAAGGAGGTGAAACCCACTTTTTTGCAATGTCTAAAATATACTGTTGCAACTTTTCACTATCTTCATAATTAAGTTTTGGCAAAGTATCAAATCCCCACCATCCTTCATATGTTGAATTGTGAGGCCACTGACCGCCATTAAATTTAAAAAAAGAATTATATGGGCTGTCCTGAGAAATATATGCACCTTTCTCATAGCCATTCTCTTCTCTATAAATTTCCTCGTAATCCATCCATTTGTTAAAAGAGCCACAATGGTTAAATACGCCGTCAATAATCACTTTAATTCCACGTTTATGAGCCTCTTCTACTAATTCAATAAACAATTCGTTACTTGCTTCAAGATTTTTCTTATTTGTAACTCTTGAAATGTATTTTGTTGCCTTTGAATTATCTGTCTCTCCATCTTTTAATACATCCCCCTCATCAACAACTATTTTTCCAAAATGAGGGTCTATATAATCATAGTCCTGTGTGTCATACTTATGGTTTGAAGGAGATACGAACAACGGATTAAAATAAATAGCCTTTACGCCTAATTTTTCCAAATAATCCATCTTATCTATAACTCCCTGTAAATCACCACCATAAAACTGTCTGGTATCGTCTGCTGCCGGATTTTCATACCAGTCTTCAATTTTTTCTACGCCTTTTCCAATATACGCATATTCATTTGTTTCAACATCGTTTGTTTTATCTCCGTTGCAAAAACGTTCTACATATATCTGGTACATAACTGCACCTTTTGCCCAATCCGGTGTATTAAATCCGGGTGTTATTGAAAAGTCATAAACATCTGAGTAGCTTGTATCAGCTCCTGCTATATTGTAAAACAGGATTTCATTTCCATCTATCTCAAATCTATATCTATAACATCTGTTTTCAAGGTGAATTCTTACAGTATAATACTCAAATATTTCATCCTGATAACATGATGTCATTTGAATTCTTTCATTATCAATAATTATATATACTTCATTTGCCATTCTATGGCCTACGCGAAGTATAAAGCTATATTTATCTGTCTGTTTATTGTATCTGCAAAACTGTTCTGTTCCGTCATGAAAAATAGAATTTCTATTATGGTTCATATTGTTCTCCTAAATATAAAACTATATAAAATTTCCTAAAAAAAAATCAGGAAATAAACATTACTTTTCAACTATCTGTTTGTAACTGTCATATATATTATTTCATATATTATTCAATATCTTATTCCAAACCTACTCACTAAATTATATTACATATTTGCATAAATTGGTGCTATTTATTTTTATACAAACAAAAAGGACAGCTGCTACTGCTGTCCTTTTCGGAGAAGGTATTCGTTTTTTCTTTGGGGTGTAGCAAAAAAAACTATATAATGTATTGGGGGGTTTTACAATAATTATTATAGCATAAAATCAACTGTTGTAAAGCGTTTTGTTACCGATAACAACACTTTTTATCTTTTGCACAATTTATTATTGTTTATTATTGTTTTTTATTAGTATTTTACACAATTTCTTGTTTTTTAAAACATTTTTATTAGTCATTATTACTTTTGTTAAAAAATACTTTCGAATTCCTGTTGGTTTATCTTCTCTTTTTCGATCAACATTTGAGCACATTTTTGTAATTGTTCCATATGATCTTCGATAATTTTTTTAGCATCTTTGTAACATGTATCAATGATATTTTTTACTTCTTCATCAATTACTGATGCTGTATGTTCTGCATATCCTTTTGACTGTGCTAAATCACGTCCAATAAATACTTCTTCAGAATCGTTATCATAATTTATTAAACCTAATCTGTCAGAAAATCCATATTTTGTAACCATTGCCTTAGCCATTGCAGTTGCCTGTTTAATATCTTGAGATGCTCCTGTTGTAATATCATCAAGAATTATTTCTTCTGCAATTCTTCCACCAAGGCTTACCATTATTTCCTGAATCATATGTCCTTTTGTATCAAACATTTCATCTTTTTCAGGTAATGGCATTGTATAACCTGCTGCTCCTGCTCCTGTTGGAATAACTGAAACCGTATGAACAGGTCCTACGTCAGGCAATACATGGAATAAAATTGCATGGCCTGCTTCGTGATAAGCTGTAATACGTTTCTCTTTGTCAGAAATAATTTTACTCTTCTTTTCTTTTCCAACCCCAACTTTAATAAGTGCTTTATCAATATCTTCCTGAATAATAAATGCTCTGTCAGATTTTGCTGCAATAATAGCCGCTTCATTTAAGAGGTTTTCCAAATCAGCTCCTGTAAATCCTGATGTAATCTGTGCGATTTTTTCCAAATCAACATCTTCGCCTAACGGCTTATTCTTTGCATGAACTTCAAGTATTCCCTTTCTGCCTACAACATCAGGTCTTCCTACTAATACTTTTCTGTCAAATCGTCCCGGTCTTAAAATAGCCGGATCAAGAATATCTACTCTGTTAGTAGCTGCCATAACAATGATACCTTCATTAACACCAAATCCGTCCATTTCTACAAGCATCTGGTTTAATGTCTGTTCACGTTCATCATGGCCACCACCCATTCCTGTTCCCCTTCGTCTGGCAACAGCATCGATTTCATCGATAAATATAATACATGGTGCATTTTTCTTTGCTTCTGCAAATAAATCTCTTACTCTGGAAGCACCTACGCCTACAAACATTTCCACAAAATCAGAACCTGAAATTGTAAAGAAAGGCACCTTAGCTTCACCTGCAACAGCTTTTGCTAATAATGTCTTACCTGTTCCCGGAGGGCCTTCTAATAAAACACCCTTTGGAATTCTTGCTCCTAAATCTATATATTTTTTAGGATTCCTTAGGAAATCTACAATTTCTTCAAGTTCTTCTTTTTCTTCAATAAGACCTGCGACATTTGAGAAATTAATATTCTTAACATCAAGTACAAGTCTTGCGCGGCTCTTACCAAAGTTAGCCATTTTTGCATTGCCTGCATTGGCACTACCATTCATAACCATAATAATAACAATTACAACACCTGCCATTAATAGCACCTGTATAATTGATATCATCAATGAATTATCACCTGCAACATCAGTAACTGTAGGCTTAACATCTGTATCTATTTCATCTATATCACTAATTACTTTATTTACATCTGTTACATATACTACTTTTCTTGATTTATCCTTTGATAAAACAACAACAATACTTCCTGATGGTACCTCATTATTTTGTCTGATTGTAACTTCTGATACATTTCCAGCCTTTAAATCAGTAATAAAATCATTATATTTATAATCACTGTCTTTCGTTGAAAATATTGAAAATGCATACATACCTACAATCATTAATGCTATAACTATAAAGTAAATTCTAAATCCTCTTGAACTATTCTTCAATTTTTCACCTCCTATGGTAGTATTTTGTATCGCTGTCAGTAAAATTTCACGCATCCGTCATCTTAATCGGAGGCAAATTTTTTTGAATATTAAATTACTCTTCAACAACGCCTACAAAAGGTAAGTCTCTGTACTTCTGGTCGTAGTCAAGCCCATAGCCTACTACAAATTTATCTTCTATTTCAAACCCTGTATAATCAACATGAACATCTACTTCTCTTCTTGATGGTTTATCAAGAAGTGTTGTTACTGCAATGCTTGCAGGCTTTCTTTCTTTTAACAACGGTATTAACTTGTTTAATGTATTGCCTGAATCAATGATATCTTCAACAACAATTACATTTAATCCTTCTATATCATGGTCCAAATCTTTTTTGATTTTAATATCACCTGTACTTACAGTACCTGAACCATAACTTGATACACTCATAAAATCAAGAGTTACCGGTATTGATATTCTCTTTGCTAATTCGCATGTATAAAAAACGCTTCCTTTTAGGATACAGATAAGACGAACAGATTTTCCCTTATAATCTTCGCTAATCTGCTTTGCAATCTCTCTAACTCTTTTATCAATTTGTTCTTCACTAATCATTTCCTCGATATGACTTGCCATTTTCTTCTCTCCTTTGTTTTTTAATTATAAAATTCAATCTTAATTATGTTTCTAGTATTACTGTTGACTTTATAGTAACTACTCATTCTATATCCGACTATCCACACTATATGATTTCCATCGGCCAATAGTAATACTTTATCTCTATCTTCTTTAGGAATTTTTTCATTGATAAAATATTCTTTCAGTTTCTTTTTACTTCCGAAATCATTTACTACAAGGTAATCACCCTCTTTACGATTCCGTAAGGTTAACGAACCTATTTTATCACAATCAATCCATTTAGTATACAGTAATTCCTGTATATCATCTACTGAAAATCCGTTGTTTTCGAAGTCTATTTTAAATTTTCCATTGTACGGATTCTCGTTTATAAGTTCATTATTTACAATAATTGGAATCTCCTTAATTTTTTCATTTTTTATATCGGATAAATCCGAAAGTAGAATTCCCTTATACTTTTTTATTGCTTTGATATTATAAGGCAAATTAACTGACTTTGACACTTCAAGCTTTGCCAAATTTATAATACTTTCAACGTGCGCCGCCGTTACATCTTTTAATTTTCCTGCTTTTTTCTCAATTCCTTTTCTGACAATCCTTTTTGCTATAGCCGGATGAATTTCAAAAGCCTTTAATGAGATGAATATTCCTTCTTCATTTTCGTCTACATATTCATCATATGTCTTATTTGTTTCAATCTCTAAATAATCTTCTATTTCTCCTAACATTTTTCCGGCATTTACAATATTATATTCAGCTTTTTTATTTATATTTTCTTTTATATACGGAATCAATTCTAATCTAAGCTTATTTCTGCTATATTCTGTTTCAAAATTTGTTTTATCTGTCCTATATGATATATGATTTTCTTCAAGATATTTTTCAATCTCTTTTCTTGATACACAAAGCAGTGGCCTTACAATGTTATCACGCTGCATAGGGATACCCGAAATTCCTTTTATTCCGGTTCCTCTAAAAAGGTTAAACAAAATAGTTTCACTATTATCATTCAAATTATGTGCCACCGATATTTTATTTGCATTATATTTCTCCTGCACTTTTGCAAAACATTCATATCTGCAGACTCTTCCTGCCTCCTCCTCTGACATTCCTCTGGCTATTGCCTCTTTTTTAGCATCTATGTGAAAAATTTCATACGGAATATGCTCTTTGTCACAAATTTTTCTAACATATTCCATATCTCCATCTGCTTCTTTGCCTCTGATATGATGATGTACATGAACCACTACAAGTTTTAAATTAATAAATTTGCTTATTTCTTTTAGTACATATAGCATACAAATGGAATCAGCGCCTCCGGATACTCCCAGAACGACGCTGTCTCCATTTTGCAGCATATTGTTTTCTTTAATAAAATTCAATACTTTCTTTATCATATTTTTAATATACTGTATGCTTATTCTAAAGTCAAACAACCCGGTTAAATCGTTTAATATTTTCATCTGTCTGTTACTTTGATTGTCATAAAATACCTTAAATCAATAATTTATGTGATACTCTTGTTTTAATGCTTTCGCCATATTCCTGTCACAAGAACCGTCATATCATCTTTTGGCACTCCACCCGACAGTTTTATCGCCTCATTCATAATAATAAGTGCCATTTCTTTTGGATTATTACTCTCTATATCCATTATCACATTTGCCATCTCCTTTTCTTTATCATCGCACTGCAATGATTCCACTATTCCATCTGAAATCATTATTACAAAATCACCGTCATACAATTTTTTAGTTATAGTCTCAACATCCACCTCATTTAAAACTCCTATTGGTAAAGATGTTGACTTTATACATTCTACCCAGTTCCCTCTTTTTATAAACGTGCATGCAGCACCTGACTTCAAAAATCTACATGTTCCCGAATATAGATCAATCATTCCCATGTCGACCGTAGTAGAAATATCCCATCCACTTTTTGTCAGCAAAACCGAATTAATAAGCCTTAATATTGTATTTTCATTCAGTCCACTGTCCATAAACTGTTCCAACAAATCAATTATGATTCCACTATACTCATTTGCAACACTTCCTGAGCCCATACCATCGCATATGCTCATAAATGTCTGCCCTTTATCTAACACAAGATACGTAAAATTATCCCCTGAAACCTGTTCATTTCTTTTAACTGTTTTTGCACTCCCCTGTAATGTGTGAAAATTCACCTCCTCTAATAACTGAAATTTTCCATATTCTAATGGTATATTTCCATATTCTAAGTTTACCATTCTCATCTTTTTGCCAACCACCCGACTTATTATATCCGTCATCATTCTAACCGTAGCTTTTGCCCTCTTCTTCTTTTTGGCGTAAAACTCTACTTCTATATATTCTTTCTCATTTTTCACCACCCTTATTTTCTTTGCATATATTTTTTTCTCTCTGAATTTTCGTTGTATTTTTTCTGCCATTCTGTCTGTAAGTAAATCTTCACTAATTGCCGGCCTCAAAAATTTTTCCACGATTTTACTTACTTCATTGAATTGTGATGCCATGGCTTCCCTCGTTTCCACCATTTTGCTAAACCACAAATAATTAAGCCTTGCCCTTTCCATATACTGTATTTCACTATTCGCACATCCGCTACACACACACTCATTTATATGATTTTCCAAATATTCGTTTTGAAAATTTTCATTATACTCACTGTTTATATACTGCATTTTAGAAGCTATTCCCTTAAAAGCTTTCGCCGTTTTTAACACCTGCTCCGCATCTACATTTTGCATACCATCATCTATTGGCGATAATTTTTTCTGAACCATAAATTTATTTATTCCATATGTAAATATTATGGTTGTTGACCAGTTAAGCATTATTATCGGAATATATGTAAGCATTTTAAATGTACTCCAATGAAGCGACGCCATATTATTCATATAAAAATCTGCTCCCTCCATAACAACCATTGTCATAACCGAAATTCCTGCCAAAATAAACGGATTTGGATTCTTTGCCCATTTCTTATATAAATTAATACACACATATGTCATCAAAATTATCATTGTATACTTGCACATTGGCAAAAATCCCTGATAAAAATATATTCCCCCTGCCATAACCGGTGCTATCACTACTCCAAATACGGGCAATATGTTTCCCGCACTATACCATGCCAAAGCTATAGGATTACAGCCAAAAAATGTAATTCCTGTTACTGCCCAGGATATCATAAGTAAAAATAATGGTTTCAATACCTTTTGCGTCATTAATCAATCCTCCATTTTTTTATTGACAACAGTATATCGGATGTCAATATCCAAAATTGTCGAATCATAACCTTATGTTCATTAGACTTTTTGACATTTTTTCCTTTTAAACTTTTATAGACCGCCCTGGTCAAAAGGTCTAAGTTCACATGAATTTGTTCATAAGCGGGTTAAAGCCAAATTCATATAAACATCAAGTATATTATACAAACATGAGCTTACTCATAAGTAAATAAAAGACTTTTTAATCTGTCCAAATACGAGCAAAAAAAAGAAGCTGACCTTTAAAGTAAATGCAAAAAGTTAAATTATCTTATAACTATTAATTCCATATACTTTTAAAATCAGTTTCTTTTTTAATTATATAGAAAATAAATCTCTTTAAAAATTAATTTTTTATTATATTAATATAAACATCTTTAAAATTAGTTTCTTTTGTATTTAGGAAAATTTACTTCGTAAATCGCTTTCTTACTTATTTCCTATAGCTTTAGTCTTCTGGCTTAAAGATTACTTCATCCGGATACACTAATCCCATCTTTCTTGCCATTTCTTCTATATATTCGTCTGTCTTAACGTAGTCTTCTTTTTCTTTTAATTCATCTGATAATTCTAATTGGTCATTATATTCCTGCGTAAGTTCTTTTTTCTGTTTCTTTAAATCTGATAACGTTCCATATGCATTAAACGTCTGTACAAGTAAAATAGCACATAACATAATAACTACAAGGCTTATTCCAACTATCATGCCTCTGTTATCGTTTCTTTTCTTACTCTTACTTACTCTGCTCACTCTGGAAGTAGCAGTGCTTTTCCTTGGTTTTCTTACCTGTTGTCCGTTTTGCTGTCTGCGTTGCATGCTTTCCTGTGGCTTTCTTTTTTCCGACATCTACTCACCTTATTTCCTTTTGCAAACTTTTCTTTTATTTTCGTCTTTCTTAGTTTAATTCGTTTCCCTGCTTTTTTCAATGGTTTTAACAAAGTCCTAATTATCTTTTCCAAAACTTTCGAAATTTTCAACACTAATTTTCTTCCTACTATTATTTCATAAACTGCCATTGCCAAAAGCATTCCAAATATAGGATACCATCTTAAATTTCCGTAATTTTTTTTAATCAACATACTAAAAAATATGTAAGCTACACATATCCAATATATAAAATCCTCAATAACCACTCTAATAAAATGTGGTTTAATAAGATTTCTTATTATCCTTATAGCATCGTATACAATTGCAAATATTATTCCGCAATACAGTGAAGTAAAAAGCAAAATAAGTTCATCTTTAATCATTTAAACATCCTTTTAAGCATGCTTTCTTTTTTTCTTTTATATGATGAGATTTCAGAATATTCCATGCTGTCCACAGTTCCTTCAATCTCTAATTCCCCTTTTTCTATACTTAACCTATTTACTTTTAAATCCTCACCTTTAATAGTCAGAATTCCCATTGTCGTTTCAAGTAATACCTCTTTTGTATCAAAAGAAATAACATCCTCGACCCCTGTAATCTCCATTGATTTCCTGTTAAGCATCATAAGTTTATGAGCTTTGGAAATATTATCATTCTCCACTAAATCACCCACATAGCTATACTTACATAAATATATGAAACTCTTTTTTTATTTATACTAACTAAAAAAACAATCCGTAGGTATCAAAGCTAGAGCTTTTGACCCAAACATCTAAGTTTATATTTCTATCAAATATTTTCTGTATGGGCTAATTTAGCCACTCTTTTATTAGATGCATTAGTACATTTATATTTGTATACTATCTTAAATTTATGTCAAATCTTTGTACATTTCTGTAGCTTCTTCTTTTTTTACGGTTTCATTCAAATTTAATACCTGAACTTTAACCGTTCTCTGTCCAAATTGAATTTCAATTACATCGTTAATCTTAACATCGTAAGAAGCTTTTACAGGTTTTCCATTTACTATTACTCTTCCTGCATCACAAGCTTCATTAGCTACTGTTCTTCTTTTAATAATTCTTGATACTTTTAAGTATTTATCTATTCTCATGTTTCCTCCTGATTTTGTTGTTAATTAGATATCCTTTTTTCTGCTATTATATTCATTAACCGGATATCTTTTCTGTTTTGCACAATTACATTATTAATTACAAATCTTATATTTTTTTGTAAATTTAATTATTTTATAATTTATTTCTAAACTTCCTGATTAAAAAGTAGTATAAAATAAAGGGCTTTTGATAACAAAAGCCCTTAAAATCACTTATATATTTACTCTTTTAAATTAGTTAAGAGCTTCTTTTAAAGCCTTACCTGCTTTGAACTTAGGTACATTAGCTGCAGCAATTGTGATCTTTTCCTTTGTTGCAGGGTTGATACCTTCACGAGCTGGTCTCTTAGAAACTTCAAAGTTACCAAATCCGATTAACTGTACTTTTTCACCCTTCTTCATTTCTTCTGTTACAACGTCTGTAAAAGCCTTAACAGCCTTTGCTGCGTCTGTCTTTGATAATCCTGCTTCTTCAGCTACTGCTGCGATAAATTCTGTCTTGTTCATGTTTATATCCTCCTAAAAATTAGTTCAGAAACTACTTTAATTTCATGTGTTCCTGTAATATACGTTTTCCTCGCGTACTTCAATAAACTTTATACATCATTTACCCTTACTTTGTCAAGGTAATTTGCTTATTTTAAGGGGATTTCAGCCAAATTTTATGTGCATTTTTCATAAAACATTTTTTTTATTTTTTTCGAACTTTTACGACTTATTTTTTTTAGCACAAAATTTTGTCATTTTAATTGTATTTTTTACCCGTTTAAATTTAAGACTCCATTTGCTTTCCTAAAAAATTTGCTGCAACTGCCGCTAACTTTTGTTCAGTTACCGATATTGGATTCTTTATGTCTTTTCCAATTATTGCAACCGCACCAACTGCATCTCCTTCACAGATAATCGGATATATTACTTCACCCATAGATGGTTCTTCACCTTCCTCAATGATAGCTATCCCCTTTTTTAAACTATTATGAGTTGTAAAGACTTCACGTTCATCTATTAAGTTTTCTACATCCTTACTTATCTTCTTTCCTATGTTTTCTTTTTTAGCTCCACCTGATGCAGCAACAACCTGATCCCTGTCGCAAATCATAATCATTTGGCCTGATGTCTGCCCTAACGCTTCCGCATATTGTTTTGCAAAATTGTCAAGTTCTCCAATTGGTGAATATTTTTTTAAAATGACCTCACCATCTCTATTTGTAAAAATCTCTAAAGGATCACCTTCCCTTATTCTTAAAGTTCTTCTGATTTCCTTTGGAACAACAACTCTCCCCAATTCATCGATTCTTCGTACGATACCTGTCGCTTTCATGTTATTATCCTCCATAACTAATCTTTTAAAGAATTTAATTTTTCTTTAATGTAATTAAATCCTATTTTGCTAAATTTAAGTTATGGAGTTAGTATGTGGAAAACTTAAGATAATATTCTTAATTTTACTCTAACCCTGTAAGCCTGCTGACTGACGAATCATATCTTCAACTACAATATCGTAAATTTCTCCAATTGAGTTACAATATTCTAAAACTTTCCAAGGTTCATTTGTATGGAAATGAATTTTAATCAAATCTTCATCTCCTACTGCGATAAGACAGTTACCTTCAAAATGTTCTGTTATGTACTCTGATATCTCATCCTCATCTAAATCTTTATCTCTTCTGTCAATCAAAAGCTGTGTATCATAACGATACGCAAACTGATCTTCTTCTACATCAATACTATTAATTTCTGACATAATTATCACCTCTTAAATTTTGTTATATTTATAATTCTTTAAAATTATGACGTTGTGGTCAAAAGTCCCTTACTTTGATGACTACAGATTGTTCATACTGCACACTCCTATAATCCTACTCCTTTATGAGCAAGCTTATGTGGGCTTAAGCCTTTTGAACCTGGCATCATATTATTTTCCAATAATAATACTTATCAATCTCTTATCAAGCATTATTGTTTTGTTCCACGGATTAATTATAATTCCACTTATTCCATCTGTTTTTAAGGCTGTCACAAATAAGCTGTCAATGTCACTCATAAAAGTAGACATTACACTACCGCTTCCTTTAACTTCCTCATCAAAACTTGTAAACGCCATCCACCACATTCTTCCATCATCTGTCTTAATTGCCTGAATATTCAAATTCCCATCTGCTTTAGGTGGCTCAACCGCAATAATTAATCTGCCTTTTTCCTTCATTCTTCTTCGGATAACTGTTAAAGTATGAGCTAACATTTCCTGAGTGCTTTCCTGCTGCAATGCTGCAATCGCATTTTCAATCTTAATATTATCCTTTAAGCCCTCATCTTTCATATTATCCGAATTTAAATCTTTTCTCACATTTTCTAAATTATCCTGTGAACCATTCAAATCATCTGGCAAATTATTTTTTATCTTTTTACTCATTTATATTATAACCTCAATGAATCACATAATTAAAATCCTAACAATATACTAACGTTTTCATTGAACCTTCCACTCTTTAATAAATTACATATTGTTAGAATCCTGACCTTTAGCATAAAATTTTACTAATATCTTAACAATAAATTTAGGCCAGAATTTTGAAAACATAACTTCATCTTCATCGCTTCTTTTATTATCGGCAATAATGGCTGATGTTTCTGAATCTTCATGTATTCTATGTGCCACTAATGGCTTTTTGCAATAAATAAAGCTTCCTTTAAGTTTAGAAAGTTTCTCCCATGCCTGCCAGTCTTCATTGCTTCTAAATCCAACTTCAAAAATAGGATTCGGCAAATTTGCTCTGACATATCCTACTGAAGGGCAACAAATAGGTGATCCAAATGATAATATTCTTCTTCTTACAAATCTGCTGTTAAAAAACAATCTTGTCTTTAATGGTATAAGCATGATTCTTTTAACTTTAAGTAATTTGTTTTCTTTAACATATTCACCATTTCTAAGTTCCCAGTAATCTGTAAAGAAAATCAAAGGATGTTTGCTTCTTTCAAATTCCTTTAATAAAGTTTCTGTATACTCTGGAAAATATACATCATCCTGATGTGCAATTGTCACATAAGGAGTATCAATCTGTTTATATCCGAAATTCCAGTCTTGGACAATTCCTCCCTGACCTTCGTTTACTATCAGTTCTATATTGTGTTTTTTTGCCATATCAGCAATATACTCATTAGGTGTTGAAGTAACCATTTTAATTGTACTTTTTACTGTCTGTTTTTCTAATGACTGTATGCATTCCTCTAAAAAAGGACTTTCTTTGTATGCACATATTACAAATGAATGTTTCATCTTTCTTCTCCTAAAAACTCTGTTGTTATTTACTAAGTTTTTTTGCTCTGCTATTGTTTATTATTTTGGTTTACCAAACTATATCATTGCTTATTATTCATGATTACTAAACTTTAACATTGTTTGTTCCCATTTTTCTAATTCTGTTGCTCTCTATTTATACAATCTTTTTATATAGCATCATTATACATATTACTATGCTCTTTGGCATTTTGCAAAATATAGTTACAATTAGTCTTATTAAAACTGTTTCACCTTTAGGCTTTCCAAGTCCCACATAAGGATTTTTCTTATAATCAGGAATCTTCCCGGATAACCAGTTAAAATATTCTGTATACGCTTTTGACATTTCTTTTTTAGTACTCTGTTTACATATAAAGGTCAAATTCCAGATAACATATTTTATAACAAAATACTCAAACATTTTAGGTTTCATATATTTTTGATTTTTATTTCTCTCTATTAACCCTTCAAGAAAAGGAATTGGAGAATTTGTCACTTTTTTCTGAGTTGTATTTGAAACCGACTCATCTCTGTAAATCCAATTATAACCCACATAATCTGTTGTTATGATTTTGTCACTTTCGCCGTAAGCTGTAACATTAAAATATGAATCCTCTCCCATTTTATAATCGCCAAATTTAAGATTATGTTCTCTGACAAATTGCGTTTTCATAATACGTCCCCAAGGACTTATCATTCTAAACTTTGCCCATTCATCTTTTGTGAGTATCATTTCCTCTAAAACTTTTCCTTCAGGAGTAATTCGTCTGTATCCACCAATTACCATATCAGCATCAGTTTCCAAAATTCTGCTTAACAGCATTTCTATACAGTCTTCTTTCATGGAATCATCATTATCCATAAACATCAGATATTCACCTGTGGCAAATTCAATTCCTCTGTTTCTTGTATAAGCTATCCCATGATTTTCCTGTGTAAGAACAATTAAATTATTATATTCTTTTGCAAGTTCATTTAATATTTCTAATGTTGAATCCTTCGAACCATCATTAACAACTATAATTTCTATATTTTTATATGTCTGCCTTTGTAGTGACAAAATACAATCCTTTATATATTTTTCACTGTTATATGCAGGTATTACAATTGATACTTTTTTATCCATTTCCCAAACCTCTCAAAAAGGCTTTACAAAATCAGATTTTGTAAAAGCCTTTCCTTCTATGCCAGCTTTTGAACGATTAATACCGTCAAAAGTCCATATGCAGTTATAAATGTCATAATTCCCGTAAGCAATCGGGCGTAGCCTGTTTTTGTCATATTAATGCTTAATTTTCCATTATATGCAGCCACTATAGCCAGCCACAATATCGGAAGATAATATCTGGCCTGTACCCCTACTATAGCCGTCTGTCCTACAGGTGTAAATGCAAGATACATCGCTGTCCAAATCAATACAACAATAATAAAGATAAGTCCCCAAACACCTAATTTTGTTTTTACATTAAGAGACTTTTCTTCTTTATTTTTGCAAATCAAAAGCATAATAAGTGCCATTATTACATAAGCAAATTTATCCGGTCCTACAACTGTTCCGCCATAATTCATAAGCATTAAATTACCAATTGTATATGGGTCTCTTGTCTCAGCTGAAATACCAAAGTTTTCAAAACTAAATATACTTGATAACAATTCTTTTGCATAATTAAATGGCTGTCCAATAATGTTTCCAATCTGACTTCCTGAGTTTGTATCTCCACCTCTGATATCCACAGTTGCCGTAACATCCGGTGAAATCATACTTGCTATTGTTGGCAACACAAATGTTGTAAGCATCCATCCACATACAGCCAATATTCCAAGTTTAAACCAGATTACACTCTTTTTACTTGAGAATTTTCTATTAGGAATAAATAGTGCAAGCATAACTAATGGTGCATAAACCATCTTAGATAAACTTCCCACTGTAATTGCAACCATTCCGGCTACTAATAACTTTGTATTTATCTTTTCTTCATCACTAATAATTTCATTTATCAGCAATACAACTCCAAGTGAAACAAAGCATAAAACAAAGCCATCATATGTTATAGAACTTGCCTGTAAAATACTTGTAGGCATTAATGCTATACAAACAAGTGCATATTTACATACTTTTGTCATCTTTATTGCAATCGCCATAACAACAAGATATACAATTAAATTCATAAATTTAATAAGCATCAGCATATTAGAAAAGCTTAAATGTAGTGCTCTTGCAATTTTTGCTCCAAGAATCTGAGGTATATATGCTACTGCAGTATAATTTGTTGCAACCGCCTTATTTGTTCTTGAAATTACTTTTTTATCATTAGCATTCATGTATTGGTCTACGAGATTTTTTTCCTCCAAAGTGTTATATGCAGGAATTCCTACTTTTTCCTCATACTTAACAACTGCACTCGTGTTATCTACTAAATCTCCGTAGGCATTTTCATATACGGCCTTAAAATGTGTTTCTTCATCCCATGTAAACGGTGTTGCGCCTGTAGAATAAATTAATGATACTCCGATTAAAAAACCTGATACAACGAAGAACAGCTCTATTCTTTTTCTAAGAATATCCTTACATAAAATAATCATTGCAAGCATCACAAGTACTGAAAATATAAAGCACATTCTATATTTGTTAGGTGTAAATGAATTTTTAATCTTAACTGCTTTTATACAGTCCACGTATTCTTTAGGAACATCAATTTTAATCTTGTTTCCGTATTCCCCTACAGAAGTCACCCCTGTTTTTAATTCAGGATACAATATGTCATTATATCCTTTTTTATTTTCTTTTCCATAAGACGATACAGTAGTAACTTCAAAACTGTAATGGATTATTTTATTTTCTTCTGATAATCCATATATCTGTACCTTTCCTATGTAAGTAGTCTTTTTTAACTTAACTTCAATTGAGTTATTTTTAACTGTAAAATTAGTAAAAGTTGTATCTTTAAGTCCATATCTTATACTCTTAAAATTAAAGCCAAAAAATTCGATTACAAACGTTAACACAACAATTAGAAATAATACAATTGCATACGCTAAAGGCTTCGGTATTTTATTTGTTATTCTTTTTACCATTAGACCCTCCATTGGCATTTGCTTTCATTTTAAGAAAATTAACTGTAATTCCTATAAAGGCAATCAATACTAATCCCCACAAAAAATCTGTAGAAATTTTCTTTCTTCCTTCAACTACAATACATAAAATATTTCCACTTATCTGCATATCATCATCATATGATGCTAAATTTTCAATTTTATCCTGTCTGTTACCATAAATAACAAGTTCACTGTCCTGTGGAATATTTTTGCCTTTCACAACAATTTTTAACGAATCAGCACTAATTTTTAAATCGTGACATTCTATGTTTGAATATACAACTGAGCTGTCTGAAGATTCTTCAGCATAATATGATGTTAACATAATATCCTGAACTTCTAACTCTTTTTCGCCTAGAACTTTTCCTGATTCATTATCATAAAACTTTATGGAAATAATTCCATTGTTTCTTTTTTCCTGCGTATATTTTTCTCTTAAATCTTTTATCTTAAGAGAAATGCTTTTAAGGTTGCTAACCTTCTTGTCTACAACTATGGAATATTCCCTGTCATTAGAAATACGTCCAACCGTATACTCTGTATCTTCGTTTGTATTTGCCGCTATTGTAGATTTGCCTACATCAAAAACCCTTCCGGTAACAGCCATAAATAAAATGTAGACAACCAATGCAATCCCTAAAATTATAATACTAAGATTTTTATTATATTTATTAAGCATACTTTTACCCATTATTATTTATTCTCTATAACATTTTTAGCATTAATATAAGGATATACCTCATATCTATACTCAATATCATCGTCATCTACCAGTCCAATATCATCTACGTTTTTAATATATTCTTCTTTGTAAATGCCGTAATATTTACCTTCAATTGTAATTTCATCATTTATAGCTGGAAGCACTTTTGTCTTTTTGTTATATTTAAAATTAACATAATAAAACTGTTTGTCCCCAACTTCTAACTTTATAGTAGCCGTATTTTTCTTATTGTTAAGTTCTATATAATTAACTTTTCCATTGACTTTTGCTTTCATTCCGGCATAGCCATATGGATTCTTTGCAACATCTTCATATGTATACGAAGGATTTAACGGATTAAATTCTCCTGCATTTACGTCGTAACTGTAAACAACTTCTACATATGGCAATGTACCTGTGTACTGATTATACTTTGTACTCTTATCGTCATTAAAATGTGTATACATATCAGTTTTTAATAAATATCCATAAACCTGAACTTCATCTCCGACTTTATATGTCTGTGAAATAGACTGTCTGCCATTAAATACTTTCATGTTTTTGCATTTGCAAACATAAATTTTTCCATCAGAATCCTTAATTGTTATATATGCATTTATTTTAGCTTCATAAACAGACTCCACCGTACCTGTAGCTTTTATCATTTTTCCAACATAATTATCAGGATAATATATTAATTGTGAGTATTTTACGTCCTTTACCTGCGAAATTAGTTTTTTAATTGGAACCTGTTCATAATTCCAATCATAATCAGTTAACGTTCCCTTACTGTCATAATACTTAATGGCACCATTTGGAATCCCTGAATTATAATTCATAACATTATATGTTCCATCAGCAAATGTTTTTGTAATTTCTCCGTCAAATCGATTCTCAACCATGTCGCCTTCTTCTATGCTACCATCACTATATGTAATCGTACATTTTCCATCAAGGCTTCCATCTTTCCACGTTCCTTCAACCTTAGAAACTATATCACCGTCTACTTCAATTACGCCCTTTCCTTCAGGATTTCCATTATTAAGTTCCCCTGTATAACTCCCTGTATACTTGTTACCAAAAAGCGTTATTCCACTTGTAATAGTTCCGTTAGAAGTGTTTTTTTCATTTGAGCATCCTGCAAAAACAGCAGCTGTCATTCC
Organism: Eubacterium sp. AF17-7; assembly: GCF_003461285.1. NCBI lineage: Bacteria > Bacillati > Bacillota > Clostridia > Eubacteriales > Eubacteriaceae > Eubacterium > Eubacterium sp. AF17-7. The sequence goes on from NZ_QTWU01000011.1 coordinate 28,294, forward strand.
CACTGCAAATATTGCAACAAGCAACTTATGCTTACTCATATTTTCCTCCTATAATCTGTATTGCACCATCTATTTGGTCAGTGGCCATTCATCAGAAACTTTTATCAAAATGAACTTTGCTCATTTTGTTTCCACCTTATAATCTACTTAAACATAAACTTTCCATTACTTTGTACTAAATTAGCATTGTAATATTTGTTTTCTTTCTTTAATTTATCTTCCCAGACCTTTTTGAACTCTTTCTGAGATTTTTCATCATTATAGTTAAGATTGTCTGCTAATTTTACGTGAACATCAGTATTTAAAATAACATCATAACCTGCTTCATCTATTTTAAAGCAAACATCTAAATCTCTATATGGGAAACTAAATTTTTCATTTATTCCACCAACTTCTTTAATTACGTTAGTTCTAAACATTACCAATTTTAAAGACACACCCATAACATTCTGAGGTCCGTCTGCTCTATGACAATATCCTCTAAAAATTGAAGGCAAATGATAAAACAGACTTGATACAGTTGCATTACTGTCATAATTAAGTCCACAGCTTTCAATTTTCTTATTTTTATTAAGGCATTTTACACCTGTTATTCCAACATGTTTCCACTGACAGTATTTAAGTAATTCTTCTACCCAATTGTCTGTCATAGGAATAGCATCATTATCTGCAACCACAACGTATTCAGTCTTAACTGCTTCCATTTCTTTTGAAAGCTGACCTTTTACAACTTTATATTCAATATGAAGATTTGACATTTCTCTCTGTTTTTTCTTCATTTCATTAATCTGTTTTTCATCATTAGCTAAAACAGTTACGCTATAATCACCTTTTAAATCATAATCAATTTTATAAAATCCTAAATCTTTAGTAAGCGCCGGAGTTCCGTCTTCTCCGATTTCTGTCAAATATTTTTTAATTGCTTTATTTCCATTTTCAAAAGCATATAATTTACTGTTTGGATTTGCTGCTGTTGAATCAGGATGAATTCTCCAATGATATAAAATTTTTGGTACATGCTTTATGTCAGCTCCTGCACCGTTACATCTTAATACGAATTCAAAATCCTGAGCCCCATCAAATTCCTGATTTAATCCACCGACTTTATCTAACAATTCTCTTGAAAACATTAAAAAGTGGCAGATATAATTTGTATGTCTTAAAAATTCTTCGTTTAAATCCGGTTTAAATGCCGGATTAATTAGCTTTCCTGTATCTGCTACGATTTTATCTTCATCTGAATAAACCATATCAGGAATTTTATCATGTGCATTAAGTTCCTTAACCATTTCATATAATGCATTTGGTGTAAGCAAATCATCATGGTCTAACAATGCTATATATTCTCCCTTAGCATTATCAAGTCCTTCATTTGTATTATTTGAAATTCCATCATTCTTACTTAATTTTATATAGCTGATTCTCTCATCTTTATATTCATTTAATGTATCTTTAACAATTGTTGTATTACTTCCGTCTGCGATACATAATTCAAGATTTGAATATGTCTGTTCTAATACACTGTCAACAAGCTGTCTGAGAAAAACAGGTGCAGTCTCATATGCAGGCACTACAATACTTACTAACGGTGCATATTCAAACTTCACTTTTCTTTGTTCGTTTAACTCATCTTCTCCAGGTAAAAATTTTTCTATATTATTTTGATAATATCTGTCTCTTTTCTTCGTATCAAACCACTCCATAAATCTAAGAGTGAAATCGTGTAAACCATACTGTTTAAAGAGATCAATACCATTCTTTAAATTCATTTCCAATTCTTCCTTTCATTTCACAGACATTCATCTGTTAGTTATCCTGCCAAAGTTTCTTGGGCATTCCTATTCAATCGACAACTGATTAATCATACACTAATATGGGAAAAATAACAACTTTATTAAAATATATGCCTTAATTTTGCTTAACTTATCAATATAAACTTAATATTGATTTATATAAGTCAACAATCAAATTTTCACAAACGGACTTAATATACCTGTATCATTCTAAGCCCGTTCTAAATCATTTTAAGCTCGTCCCAAAACGAATAAAATTCTTAAGGCAATATCTCCCGGCACTCTTGAACGCAGTGCATGTGGATAAAATATTTTTCTAATCTGTGTTATAAGACCATTTTTCTTTATAAATAATGCCATTTTCTTCTTTTGTTCATTTGACAATCTATCCTCAAACACTTTTGCAAAATAGATAAGGTTCTGTTTTGCTTCAACGCTTGCAGGGCCAAACACTTCCTTTTGGAAGAATCCTTTTAACAGACCTATTGTATTAGAATCCTCAGCTGTAACAGCTTCCGTATGTCTTATATGCGAAGCCGTAAAACGCTTATCATAAATCGTATCACCAAAACATACACAACATCTGATGAGCCATCTGTCATGCATTTCTATTCCGGGGTCTACATCTAAAATAAATTGTTTACATGCTTCATGATTAAATACAAGCAAAAATCCTGATGCAGGAGTACAGTATAAAACATCTGTTAAACCAATGTTTTCTTTTTGCTCCGGCGAGTGACGGATAAAGCTTCCATCACTCATGTAATAATCATATGCTGAAAAATAAACCAAAGGTTTATTTGTATCTTTTTTCTTCTCAAGTTCTTCAACCGCCCATTTAATTTTATCAGGGTACCATACGTCATCCTGATCGCAAAATGCATAATATTCTGCCGGTTCACATTCTCTTGCTATCTGGTAAAATGATTTCGGAGGTCGTAAATTAACTCCATTATTTTCTAAAAGAATTATCCTCTTACCTGATTTATTGCTTTCGATATAATTTTTAATAAATTCAACTGTATTATCTGTAGAGCAGTCATCTCTTACATATATATCAATATTTTCATAAGTCTGTTCAATAAGACTGTCCAATTGAGTTTTCAAAAATTTTTCGCCGTTATACGTTGCCAGCAAAATGTTTACTTTCGGTTGACTCATGCCAATTCTCCTTTATTCATTTATCGCCATGCAGGAATCTCTTACAACCAAATGACATGGTAATTTTACTTTAATTGTTGTCTTGATTGCTAAATTTGATGCTGCAAATAAGGAATTTACACCATACTGACCCATTTCATATGCAGGTGCATGAAGTGTCGTAAGTGCAGGTGCCGTATATCTTGTCATTTCCAAATCATCAAATCCAATCAATGAAATATCTTCTGGAATATTAAGATCATGCTCTCTAATTGCCTTCATTGCACCAAATGCAATCTGGTCACTTGCAGCAAACACTGCTGTAGGCAACTGTTTTTTTTCTAGAATTTCATTCATCATTTGATATCCTGATTCCATGGAATATCTTCCTTCTATAAGATATTTATCGTAATCTATCTCATTTTTCTCACAGAATTTAATAAATGCTTTTTTTCTATAATCTTCATATACTACATTATCATTCTCTTCGCCCAGAAATTCTCTACCACCTAAAAACGCAATTTCTTTATGGCCTAATTCTATAAGATATGTAAGTGCCTCATTAACTGCCATTTCAAAATCAAGTGAAAATGTAGTTGCCTTATAATCATGGAATGACATATCCAAAAAGACTATATTCTTTGTAATGCTCATAAATTTTTCGACTTCTTCGTTGCTAAATTTACCAATACAAATAATTCCGTCAGCATCTTCAATTTGTTCTAAATAGTTGGGATTTGACTTGAAAGTTCTCACAACATTAATGCAGTTCTTAACACAAAAATCCTCTATTCCTCTTCTTACCTTAAGATAATAATTATCCTTTGCTTCCTGTTGTTCAGAAAACCATTGAATAATTCCCAATGTAAAAATAGCTTTAGACATTTTCTTACTCTTGTTGTACTTAAGTTCCTTTGCTGCATTAATAACTTTTTTCTTAGTTTCAAGCGATGTACTCAAAGTAGGATCCTCATTCAAAATTCTTGATACTGTTGAGGGGCTTACCTGAGCCAATTTTGCCACATCTTTGATTGTAGCCATACTCTATACCACCTTTATCTTATTTATGTCCCTAGTCACTTTTTCCTTAGTAACTCCGCCATTTCTTAATGACGCCGCTTCAAGTATAACATCTTTTTTTAATTAAAGATATGATTTATTGTGATTTTCTACTATTTTACTGTTATTTATTTAGTGGTAAACACGGAAATCAAATAAGTTTACTAAATTATATTGTGTTTTAGTAAACAAAAGTTTATATTTAAATTAGCAAAAGTATTCTAACAAATTTACAATTAATATCAGCAATTAGATTATAGATTAATTTGCTTTAATTAGAGCCACTCATTCTGATTACTTATAAATATTGTTTATTTCTGAATACTACAAATCGGATTATTTTTTAACGGAGGATTTAAATGAATATTAACGAATTAAAATCATTATTTGGCAAAAATGAATTTGACTCACTTTTAATGGATATTTACGAGGATTCATCTTTAATTGGATACCAGAACAACAGATACATTAAGGCTTTAGATAAATTTGAAAGTCTTTTCGGTGAAGGAGAGGTCGAAATCTATAGTGCTCCAGGGAGAACTGAAGTAGGCGGTAACCATACTGACCACCAGCACGGACAGGTTCTTGCTGCATCTATTAACTTAGATGCCATTTCTATCACACAAAAAACTGATGACGGAATTATTTCTTTAGTATCTGAAGGATATGACCTTATTACAATTGATACTGCAAATACAGAACTTATTGAAGAAGAAAAAGGCACAACAGTTGCGCTTATTAAAGGTGTTGTTAATGAATTTAAAAACCGTGGATACAAAGTCGGTGGATTTAAAGCATACATTACAAGTGACGTATTAGTTGGTGCAGGTCTTTCTTCATCTGCTGCATTTGAAGCTGTTATCGGAACAATTCTTTCAGGATTGTATAATGATATGAAAATTTCTTCAGTAGAAATTGCCATTATAAGTCAGTATGCAGAAAACGTTTATTTTGGAAAACCTTGTGGATTAATGGATCAGATGGCATGCTCCGTTGGTGGATTTGTTAACATTGATTTTATTGATCCTGCTCATCCTGTTGTAAACAAAATTGATTTTGATATTACAAACGAAGGATATAGTTTATGTATTGTTGATACAAAGGGTAGCCATGCAGATTTAACTGACGATTATGCTTTGATTCCTGCTGAAATGAAAGAAGTTGCCAAAGTATTTGACAAAGAAGTTCTTGGAGACGTAAACCCTGATGAATTTTTCAGTAACATACCTAAGGCATTGGCAGGAGCTTCTTCAAGAGGAGTTCTTCGAGCATATCATTTCTTTACTGAAAATAAACGTGTATCAGTTGAAGTTAATGCTTTAATAGGAAATAATTTCCACAAATTCCTTGATACAGTTAAGGAATCCGGAAATTCATCATATAAATTTTTGCAGAATATTTATGCAAATAAGGAACCTTTAAATCAGCCTGTAAGCATCGCCCTTGCTGCCAGCGAATATATTCTCGGTGATAATGGCGTATGTCGTGTTCATGGTGGTGGATTTGCCGGAACCATTCAGGCATTTGTAAAAAACGAGGCCGTGCCTGAATATAAGAAATTTATTGAATCTATATTTGGCACAGACTCATGTCACATTTTAAAAATACGTAAATATGGAGGTATGAAGGTACAATGAGTATTTTAGTATTAGGCGGAGCCGGATATATCGGTTCTCACACGGTTTATGAACTTATTGACAGAGGTGAAGATGTTGTCGTAGTTGATAATTTACAAACAGGATTTAAAGCAGCTGTTCATCCCAAAGCAAGATTCTATGAAGGTGATATAAGAGACAAAGCTTTCTTAGATGATTTATTTACAAAAGAAAAAATTGACGGAGTTATTCATTTTGCTGCCAACTCTCAGGTTGGAGAAAGTATGAAAGTTCCTCTCAAATACTATGATAACAATTTATACGGAACAATGGTTCTTTTAGAAAGCATGGTTGAACATGGAATTGATAAAATTGTATTTTCTTCTACTGCTGCAACATATGGAGAACCTGAAAGAATTCCAATTTTAGAAAGTGACAGAACTGAACCTACAAATACATATGGTGAAACAAAGCTTTCTATGGAAAAAATGATGAAATGGACAAGTAAAGCCCACAATTTACGTTATGTAGCATTAAGGTATTTTAATGCATGCGGTGCTCATATCAGTGGAAAAATTGGAGAAGCCCATAATCCTGAAACTCATTTGATTCCACTTGTACTTCAGGTTCCACTTGGAAAACGTCCTTATATTTCTATATTTGGAAATGATTACGATACAAAAGACGGCACATGTGTACGTGATTATATTCATGTTACTGATTTGGCACAGGCACATATCCTTGCTCTTAAATATTTGGCTGAAGGAAATGACAGTGATGTATTTAATCTTGGAAATGGAATTGGATTTACGGTAAACGAAATAATTGAAAGTGCAAGAAAAGTTACAGGTTTAGACATTCCTGCTAAATACGAAGCTCGCCGTGCCGGTGATCCTTCAAAGCTTATTGCTTCAAGTGAAAAAGCTAAGACTGTTTTAGGATGGAAGCCTGAATATCCTGATGTTGAAAAAATTATTGAGACTGCATGGAAATGGCATAAATCTCATCCAAACGGATATGAAGATTAAAATTCCTACTATATGTTAACAGGCGATTTAACTGTTCTTAGCATTATATCTTAAAACTTATATTTATTCATAAATATAAAGTTTAGAAAGGTTGTTATATGTTAGATTTATATATAAAAAAATTAGTTAATTATGGAATTAACACAGGCTTAATACCTGAATGTGAAAGAATTTATTCTACTAATTTGCTCCTCGAAGTATTTGGAAAAGATGATTATACAGATTTGGCTGTTGATGACAAAGAAGAAAACCTTGGCGATATTCTCGTTGCTCTTTGTGATGAAGCCGTAAAATTAGGAATAATTGAAGACAGCGTAACTTACAGAGATTTATTTGACACAAAATTAATGAACTGCATTATGCCACGTCCTTCACAGGTTCAAGAAAATTTCTGGAAGGAATATGCTAAATCTCCTGAAGATGCCACTAAATTTTACTATGATTTTTCTCAAAACAGCAATTATATCCGTCGCGACAGAATAAAAAAAGATATAAAATGGGTTGTACCTTCTGAGTACGGAGATATTGATATAACTATCAATCTTTCAAAGCCTGAAAAAGACCCTAAAGCTATTGCTGCTGCCAAAAACAGCACAAGTGTATCATATCCTAAATGCCAGCTTTGTATGGAAAACGAAGGTTATGCAGGTCGCATTAACCACCCTGCAAGAGAAAACCACCGTATAATCCCTATAAAGATAAATGATTGTGACTGGGGATTTCAATACTCTCCTTATGTTTACTACAATGAACATTGTATTGTATTTTCAGGCACACACACACCTATGAAGATAGAAAAGGCAACATTTATCAAGTTATTCGATTTTATCAAATTAATGCCTCACTACTTCTTAGGTTCAAATGCCGACCTTCCAATTGTAGGTGGTTCAATTTTAACTCATGATCATTTTCAGGGCGGACATTATACATTCGCAATGGCAAAAGCTGATTCAATCAAGACTTTTAAAGTTAAAGATTATGAAGATGTAGATTGTTCAATTCTTCATTGGCCACTTTCAGTAATCAGATTGAAATCAAAAGACAGCAACCGATTAGTAGAATTAGGTTCTCATATTTTAAATAAATGGAGAAACTATACTGATGAGGATGCATTTATATATGCAAATACAGATGGTGAACCACACAACACAATTACACCAATTGCCCGTTTTAGGGATGGCATGTATGAGCTTGATTTGGCTTTACGAAATAATATTACTACAAAGGAACATCCTCTTGGTGTTTATCATCCTCATGAAAAGCTTCATCATATTAAGAAAGAAAATATCGGTCTTATTGAAGTAATGGGTCTTGCAGTTTTACCTTCAAGACTTAAAGGTGAAATACAAACATTAGCTGATTATATCGTAAATAAAAAAGATATACGAAGCAATGAATCTATTTCTAAGCATGCTGACTGGGTTGATGAATTTCTTCCAAAATATAATGACATTACATCTGAAAATGTTATGAACATTCTTGAATCAGAAATTGGAAAAGTATTTGTAAAAGTTCTCGAAGACGCTGGTGTTTACAAGTGTACACCTGAAGGTCTTGAAGCTTTCACAAGATTTATTGATACATTATAAAGCTTTCAAATTTTCTTTTAATATACGAGGCGCCTGCAGTTTTACTGCAGACGCCTCACCCTTTTTATAAAAACTTTAACTTTATATTCATATTATATTCTTCATCAGGTTTTAAAATTGCCGACTCAAATTTATCATTATTGATATTATCCGGTACATACTGCGGTTCAAGACAAAATGCATGTCGTCTGTTATACACTGCTCCATTTTTTCCTGATTCATCTGATACAAAATTAGCTGTATAAAGTTGTAATCCCGGTGTATCTGTATAAAGTTCCATCTTAATTCCTGACTTATCTCCGATGGCTTTTGCCGCCAGTCTTAATTCATGAGCATTTCCATTTATCATAAAATTATGGTCATATCCCGTTCCAAATTTTAACTGTTCATCTTCAACATCAATATCTCTCCCAATTGATTTCATTTCCGTAAAATCCATTGGTGTACCTTTTACGCTTCTAATCTCACCTGAAGGAATAGAATTGTTTGTGGCAAATGGAGTAAAATAATCACCATTTATCATTAATTTCTGCTCATATACTTCACCTGAATCATGGCCATTTAAATTGTAGTATGAGTGATTTGTGAAATTAGCAATTGTAGTTTTATCCGTTGTTCCTTTATAATTTAAAATCAATTCATTGTCCTCTGTAAGTATGTATGTAAGATTCACTTTTAAATTTCCCGGAAATCCCTGCTCCATATCTTTACTTAATATTTCAAATGAAATCTTATCATTTACATTCTCATCATAAATTGCTTTCCACATTTTTAGTGCTGTACAATTTGAACCACTATGAAGATTATTACCATTGTCACCATCATTGCTTTCCAAATTGTATTCAACTCCATCAATTATGCACCTTGCACCTTTGATTCTATTGGCATTTCTACCTACATTTGCTCCAAAAAAAGCTGATGCGCCCTGATACGGGTCAACATTATCATAGCCTAAAACTATATCCGTGTCTTTTCCATCTTTATCCGGCACAATTAATGAAACTAGAGTTGCACCATAATCGCATACTTTAACTTTCATTCCATTGCTATTTTCAAGAGTAAATAAATGTGTCTGTTCCCCATTTTTTGTTTTTCCAAATTCACTAATCTTCATCTGAATCTCCTTATTCTTGTAATTTTACAACAATTATGGACGCGAGGAATATTAGACTTCCTGAAAGGACGCTCGCGCTGCTTGTCGCTCGTAGCAGTTCTAAACATTCAGCACACAGACCGGCTTTGAAACCTACAGTTTCAGCCGGACTATGCGCCGAATATTTGAACCGACGGCGCCAAATGCCCTTTCATCAAGTATAATATTCCTCACTATTTAATTGCTTGTTCTTCTTTCAAATTTTCTTACATTCTTAGAGATTTCCCTACTCTTTTACTTATTTAAAATTTTAATGTTTACCATATATAATTTTCTTTTATCTTTTAAAATTTCCCTACTTCATATTTTTTACAAATTCAAGATATTCTTCTGCCGGCATAGGCTTTGCATATAAATATCCCTGAATATACGAACAACCATACTGCTTTAACTTTTCAGCCTGTTCAACTGTTTCAACACCCTCTGCAACAACTTCCATGTTAAGTTCTTTTGCCATGGCAAGAATCATTCTGATAATTGTATCTGCTCTTGCAGGATCCTGTGTTTGTGATACAAACCTCATATCCATCTTTATAATGTTAACCGGAATATCTTTTAAGGCATTAAGAGATGAATATCCACTTCCAAAATCATCCATTTCTACAATAAATCCAAACATTTGAAGTTTTTTTATTACATTTACATTTTTCTCTAAATCAAGAGTAAATGCACTTTCAGTAATTTCAAGTCTAAGCTTATTTTTATCAATTCCGTACTTTTCGATAAGATTTGTAAACACTTTATATAAATCTATAATGTAAAAATCCTTCATTGAAATATTTACTGCAATATAGTCATCTCTGCCTTCCTCTTTCCACTGTTTAAGAATCTGGCATACTTTCTCCCACACATACATATCAAGTTCTGTAATCAAGCCATTTTGTTCAAAGAACTCTATAAAATCTCCAGGTGGAATTAATCCTAATTTTCTGTGTTCCCATCTCACAAGAGCCTCTGCTCCTTTTACCAATCCATCTTCGCATCTGACCTGGGGTTGAAGATAAACTTTAAAATCTTCATTTTCTATGGCACTTGTAAGTTCTTCTTTATACATATGCTCTTTTAAAATTTTATTTCTAAGATTATCATTATAAACTGCTGCAACACAATTTCCATTATTCTTTATAGAGTCAAGCGCCATTCTTGCCCTATCACACATAGTTCCAACATCAACTTTAGAATCATAATCTACTTCATAAATTCCATATCTGATATGAACAGTACATGTGATGTTGTTATAAGTAACCTTTATATTTCTTTTCTTCTCAAGGTCTTTTATTACCAAATCACTCTTAGGACATAATGTAATAAAATTATCACTTTCCACTCTCGCATATACCCTTTTATCAGAGCACTGCGCTAAACAGTTTTCTGAAATCTGCTTAAGAATGGCATCACCCATTTTTCTTCCAAACATATCGTTTACGATTTTAAATCTTGATATGTTAAATATCATAATTGCAAATTTATCATCTGGGTATTTATTTGTTATCTCATTTACTTTTTCATAGAACCTCTTCATATTGTACAGTCCTGTAAGTTCATCATGAGTTTCCAAATATCTCATAACAGAATTAACGATTGTTATTTCCGTTATATCTTCAAATACAAAGTATTTTGCATATGCTATATTATCATTTTCACATAATTCGCCATATTTACACTGAAAATAAAGTTTCTTATCTTCATGCATAATACTTATTTTTTTGTGATAAGTTTTCTCTAACGCGGCAGGTGTATATAAATTATATGCTTTACAAAATTCCTCAAGCGAACACTTTTGTGTGCATTTATCAAATAATCTTTCCGCTTCTTTATTATAGGCAATTATGCTATCATCTGTGCCGAATACTACCATCGGCAGTTCTGATTCCTCAGCAATTTTCTGCAGTGCCCTGTTCTTAACAACTTTATGACTATATTGAAATGTTATTTCATAAACAAATGCACCTAATATACCATAAAACAATAATGATACATTCTCCCACAATCTAAGCTGAAACATTACAATATTAATGCAGGACACAATTATCATGCATGTTAATATCTGCATATATTTCACCTTATAAATACGTGGCGAATTTAATATACGGTATATGAAGCACAATATAAAAACTGCGACAAATACATATGTAATAAATATGTGTGCATCATATCCCAAATTATAAAGCCATGCAGCCACACCACTTTTATTCATCCTTACATTCTCAATTCTAATAATTGAATGTATAAACATATTTATAGTATCCACAATTGTAAATACAAACACAGCTCTTTTAATATATTTGAAGCATTCAAATGCTTTACCTAACCCTGTATATTCAAATGCATATTCTATTAATGCCAATATCATCCATGTAAAGCATGCATAAAATGGCCATATAAGAATGCTATCTATAAAATTCGAACCAATACCCTGCATTATAATTCCGAGTATTACTGCAACAAGATTACTCTCCATAAATAATGCAATGCTTTTTCCTGTCCTATTTTTATGTATTAAACTTAATTTAAGATACCTTACATCCATTACCCCCAATAAGATATATGGAATAATCATGTATTTCCCCATTCAAATTCTCCCTTTGTAAATTAATAGTTTCAATTTACTCTCACCCGTATTTATTTTACCACATTACTCTATATAAACATACACTTTTAATCTAATTCCTGTACCATATTACTTTCACTATTCTCTTCATCTCTTGCATCAATTATTTTAGCAAATATCTTTTGATATACTTTTGCATGGCAAAATCCTGATATTAATGGGAATAAAATAAATAACGCCGGAATCTTAAAAGCAAATATGAATATTGCTACATCAATTATAATAAGTAAAATTGACTGAAGAAAATGTCTTGTTGAAAATATTAATGAAATCATTAAAGTCCTCTTAACAGTATCATAAAATTTTGCGATATATGGGAATACAAAATTAATCGTCATTGTATAAATAATGAGTACTAACAAATAAAATGGTAATGCATAAAACAATTTGCTTCCTACCTTAGATGAGTTAAATACAATATAAAGACTTGTACAAACTAATCCTCCGATTGTTCCCATTATAAGCCATACAATTGTTGATATTTTAAAATTCTCCTTAAAAGCCTTAAAGAAACTTCTTACCACATATGACTCCTCACCAACAACTAATTTCATCATTACTGAGTAAAATGCTGTTGTAGATGCGCCAACTGTAATTATTGGCAAAGAACAAATTACCCACAATATTGCCAAAACCATTACATCTGCAAATCCATCTAAAAATGTCATTAATTTTCCTTCACTGTCAAATATATTTTTCACTATTTTTACCTTTGTGTATTATTACACACCTTTCGTTTTAAATTTGTCACTAATTTTAATAGTCAATCTGAATTCCCTATCAACACAATTTACATTTAATTTATTATTTCAAGTTTGCTTCCTTTCTCTTTGTCTTTCGTAACCACAATCTGCCTGTCAATTCTGGTCTTAAGTTCTGATACATGCGATATAATCCCTACAAGTCTTCCTACATCTGTAATCGAACTTAATGCCCTCATTGCACTTTCAAGCGATTCTCCATCCAATGATCCAAATCCCTCATCTACAAATAATGTATCAATCTTTATTCCTCCGGACTTAGCCTGGATTTCGTCAGACAAACCTAATGCCATCGACAAAGAAGCTTTAAATGATTCTCCACCTGAAAGAGTTTTTATATCCCTTTCACTTCCACTATAATAATCGATAACATTTAACTCTAATCCGCTCTTGCTTACCTTATTGTCAGCTTCACGCTTTCTCTTCAACTCATACTGACCTGAAGTCATATCCCTGAAATGGCTATTTGCCTTGACTATAATTCTATCAAACATTTCCATTTGGACATAGGTTTCTAAAGTAATTCTTGACTTCGAAGAAAGAGTTCCATTGCATGTATCCGCCAGACTGCCAACAACCTGCAGCTTATCTTCTACTTCCACGGCTTCATCCATACACTTCTCAATTCTTTCATTTGCAAATTTATTCATATCCAGTCGTGAATGAACTTCTTTTTCACTCTTTCCAAGTTCCTTTTCCATACTTTGAAGCTGCTTCTTTTCTTCCTTTAATTCATCCAAATCTTCAACCTTTGAATTTTTAAATTGATTTTTCAAAGCCGCTATCGCATTTTCAAGCCCGGATTTTCTTTCCTTTGCTTCTTCATAGTTATCTCTTGCCTTTTCAAATAACTTAATAAGCCTGTTTCTTTTATCCTGCAAACTGCTGATATATTCCTCTGCTTCTTTCAGACTTGAGTATTTAAGTTTAGACTGAAGTTCTTCTATTCTGATATTTGCATTTGCAATATTAGTATTTTCTTCAATTATTTTATTTGAAATTTCCACAATTTCTGTTTTTTTACTTTCAAGTTCGTTCTTTAGTTTAGGCAAATTTTCTTCAATTGTTTTCTTCTCTTCTTTAAAATCTGACAATTCTTTAGCTTTAACATTTAAGTTCTTTATATCATCGTTTAACTTCTTTGTATTTTCTTCTAAAATATTAAAGCTATTCTCATCTATGCTTTCAGCAAATTCATTTGGATTTTCATTTACTACATCATCTATTCTTTCTTTCAACGAATCGATTTCTGTAATTTTCGCCCTCAAATTACCTGAAATTTCACTTCTTTTCTCTTCCTTTTTCTGTCTAAGATTTTTAGCATTTTTCAAATCTTTCTCAGACGGAATTTCATCTTTAGCCTCAGTTATATGAGGATGACTTGTCGAACCACAAACAGGACAAGGTTCTCCCTCTTTCAGATTTTGTCCAAGCATACCAGCCTGCGCATCCATGTACTTAGCCATAAGACTTTCATAATTTTGTGATGCGTTATTATACTCATTAACGCTTTCCACATATTTTTCCTTTAAAGACTTATGCTCATCTTTGACTTCAACATATTTTTTAAACAATTTTTTCAAATTAGAATAAAGATTTATCTTATCCTCAACACTCTTAATGCTGCTCTGGCATTTTTCAAATTCAACTTCGCAGCCTTTTATTTCTTCAAGCCTTTTTTCAGAAATCAAAATACTATTTTCATTATTTTCTACATCGTCTTTAATTTTAGTTTCTTTATTTGTTAATTTTATCAAATTTACCTGTCTGTTATGTAAACTTTCAAGTTCTTTAGTAAGTTCATTGTAGCTTTCAAGTTTTTGTTTTTCTATCTCGATTTCAGTTGCAAGCTTTTCGCGTTCACTTTCCGTCTCTTTTTGCAAATTATAATCTTCTAAGAGCTTCGGCATAACTTCTAATACTTTAGCAAGTTCATTTTCATTATTTTCACTGTTTTTCATACCTGCCAAAACATTTTCTGTTTTACCAATTGTCTCATTAATTTTTTCAAGATTCTTATTAACTTCTTTTTTATTTTCTTCTAAAGTTTTTAACAAATCTTTGTCTTTATTAATAAGTTCTAAAATAAAATTATTAATATCTTCTGTCTTCCAAAATGTGTTGTCATCAATAATCTGTTTTAATTTTTCTTTATCATTTTCATCATTGCCACACTGAACACTTACAATGTAATTTTTGATTGACTTCTCAATATCCTGATACTTAAACTTAAGTTCATTCTTTTTTCTTTTTAATTTTTCCTGTAAATCAAGATATTCATTTGTATTAAATATCTTTCTTAAAATTTTACTACGTTCATCAGTTCCCGTAAGCAGAACTTTCATAAAATCTCCCTGTGCAATCATGGCAATCTGAGAGAATTGTCCTCTATCTAGTCCTATAATTTCTGTAACTGCATCATTTACATTCTTTTTATTTATAATTGGTTCTCTGTCCTTAGTAAGAAAATATAATTCTGCCTCTTCCTTCTGTACAACCAGTTTGTCCCCACGTTTTGCTTTACGCATATATTCAGGAATTCTTCTGATTTTATATTTTTCATCTCTATATTCAAATTCTAATTCAACATAGCTTTCCGTTTCATCATCAGCATATTTGCTTCTAAGAGATTTCACTTCTCTTACCTGTCCGCTTGCCTCTCCATAAAGAGCATATGAAATTGCATCAAATATAGTCGTCTTTCCGGCTCCTGTATCACCTGTAATCAAATACAATCCGCTTTCACCTAATAATGTAAAATCAACTACGGTTTTGTCTGCATAAGGTCCAAAACCACACATAACTAATTTAATTGGTCTCATGGCTTTCCTCCCTTGCTTCTCCTAAAATTTCCAACAGGTAATTCCTTTGCTTTTCTGACATTTTCCGTCCATTCTGTTTTTCAAAAAATTCCTCAAAATAATCCAATGGAGATTTAGTCTCTCCTGTTTCAACATTATCAACAACAGAATATGAACGTGTTCGCGTATTGTCATATTCCATGCTCATCAGATTTGGATAAATGCTTTTTAATTTTCCTATTGCATTCAAAATATCATCTTCATCTGTAAGCACTGCTCTGTAATAGTCTTCTTTTTTTAATTCTTTGTAAAACTCTTCACTTGTTATTTTGCTGAACTTTCCTTTAATTGTCTTTAAATCATGTAACGGCTTTACGGGAATTTCTTTAATTTCTATATTTCCTTTTTCTTTTAAATCAACAATCGTCATTGACTTATTATGTTTTTCTTCTGAGAATGAATACTTAAGCAATGTTCCTGCATAACGTGCACTTTCCCTGCCCATTTGCTGAGCTCTATGAATGTGTCCTAACGCAACATAATCAAATGCTTCATAATTTTCAACGCTAACATTATCAAGTCCGCCAACTGAAACTTCTTCTGATTCGCTTCTCATCGCACCTGTAACAAACTGGTGTGACACAATCACATTTCTCTTTGTTTCATCAATTTTTTCCTGACTTAGAACGCACTCTAATGCGTCATCATAGTCTTTAATTTCAGCCTCTTTATAAATATTTTTTACCGTTGCCGGCTTTATGAATGGCAATAAATAAACATTTATTTTGCCATAGTCATCTTCTAATTCTATTTTTTGCAAATTGCCATTATACACTCTCGACATATAAACCTTTGCCGCAGACAGTATATCTGAACCAAATCCTATTCTCTCAGCACTGTCATGATTTCCGCTTATTACAAAAATCGGCAAATTGATAGACACGAGTCTTGTCAACATTTCGTCAAATAACTTAACTGCCTCCGCAGACGGAACCGGCTTATCGTAAATATCCCCCGCCATAATAATTCCATCTATCTTTTCATTTTCTATTACATTATAAACCTGTTCAAAAACAAATTTTTGATCCTCTATCATGGAAAATCCATTTACTCTTTTCCCAATATGCAAATCCGCAAGATGTAAAAATCTCATTCACTTCTCCATTCCTATTGATAAACAACTCGAGCAGGTTATCCCACTCGAGTTGTTACATTTGCCATAATTGTGCTGTTAAATTTTTATATTTTTTCAGGCACATTCTTACTAAAATTCTGCACCAAGTGTAGCAGCCATTACAGCCTTTATTGTATGCATTCTGTTTTCAGCTTCATCAAATACTACTGAATGTTTTGATTCAAATACTTCATCTGTAACTTCCATTTCCGTAAGTCCAAATTTTTCATAAATCTGCTTGCCAATCTTTGTGTCTAAATCATGGAATGCAGGGAGACAATGCATAAATACAACATCCTTATCAGCATTGTTAATTAAATCCATTGTCACTCTGTATGGAAGTAAGTCATTGATACGTTCTTCCCATACTTCATCAGGTTCGCCCATTGAAACCCATACATCAGTATAGATTGCATTTGCATCCTTAGTTGCAACCATAGGGTCTTCAATAAATTCTAAAGTTGCTCCTGTTTCTTTAGCAACTGCCTGACATTCATCAATAAGTTCCTGTGCCGGCCAATATTTTTTTGGAGCACATGCTACAAAATGCATTCCCATTTTTGCGCATCCGACCATGAGCGAATTTCCCATGTTATAACGTGCATCGCCCATGTATACAAATTTAAGTCCTTCTAATTTTCCAAATTTTTCTTTTAATGTAAGAAAATCTGCTAAAATCTGTGTTGGATGAAATTCATTTGTAAGCCCATTCCATACAGGAACTCCTGCATACTCTGACAGCTGTTCAACAATTTCCTGCTCAAATCCTCTATATTCGATACCGTCAAACATTCTTCCTAATACTCTTGCAGTATCTTTAATGCTTTCTTTCTTACCAATCTGTGAACCTGTTGGGTCTAAATATGTAACTCCCATTCCTAAATCATGAGCTGCAACTTCAAAAGAGCATCTTGTTCTTGTACTTGTTTTTTCAAATATAATTGCTATATTCTTTCCTTTTAATACATCAACGAGCTCTCCGGCTTTCTTTTTTGCCTTTAACTGCGCTGCCAAATCAATAAATTCCCCAATCTGTTTTGGTGTAAAATCCAATAATTTTAAAAATGACTGTCCTTTAATGTTCATGTTCTCCTCCTAATGTTATGTCTTTGTATTATTTTTGTTATGTTTTTATATTGAATATTTATAATATCAGCAAGTTATTTCCTAGCAAACTTGTTTCCTAAATCAGTAAGTCTTTCTCTGACACTAACTGTCGAGCCGCTAACTCTAAGTTTTGGAAACGCTTTAACCTGTCTTTTTCCTAATTTCTGTGCTTTAAGAAGCATAGCTGCATATTTAGCTTCCATTTCTAATTTCTGTTTCTTTAATTCAACAATGCTTGTCTCATATGCACTCGCAATTTTCTCACGGCTGTTAACTGTTGCTTCTGCAATTTTTTCACGACTACTTGCTGTTGCTTCTGCAATTTTTTCCTTTCCATTTGCCGTAGCTTCTGCAATTTTTTCTCTGCTTCCAGCAGTTGCCTCCGCCAACTTCTCACGGCTGCTTGCTGTCGCTTCTGCGATTTTTTCACGGCTGCTTGCTGTCGCTTCTGCAATCTTTTCACGACTACTTGCTGTCGCCTCTGCCAGTTTTTCACGGCTTTCAGCTGTTGCTTCAATAAGTTTTTCTTTGCCTTCTTCTGTCTTTTCAGAAACTGTAATTGCTGAATTTCCAACCACATCTTTAAGTTGATCTCCAATATCTTTAAGCCCATCAGCAATCTTTTCAAGCTGTCCAAGACTCTTCTTAAATCCTACAATTTCCTTAACAGTTACAAGTATATCAATAATAAAAGCTACCGCAAATATTACTAGTAAAACATATATCACCATAGGCGGAATCTTACTTATAACACCATAAATCATTGGATGAATCATATTGACCATAATCATACTTCCAAGGCCCCACATTATACTAAACTCCAGGCAAATATAACCACCTATATTAAATCTATTTTCTGAATAATCCCACCATCTCATACGGAATATTTTATCCAAAATCCAGCCGGTAAATAATTCTAGTGCTGAACAAATTACCACACCACCTATAAATAACACAATCGCATTATCCTTAAGTGGTTCTAGTGCATATAGGATTCCAACCATCCCAACTCCATAAATCGGGCAAACAGGTCCATTCAAAAATCCTCTGTTTACTACTTTTCCCCTTGTAATTGCAACAAACGAAACTTCAACGCACCATCCAAGAAAAGCATAAATAAAAAAGAATACCAGACAATTAATAAACACATTCATCTCTTTAAACTGTATTTCCTTTCCGCTTAATTATTAAAAAATACCATTCCTTATATTAAACAACTATTTTTTTGCCTGCATTAAATAAGGAATCATCTGCCCTATTACTTAATCTCATTTTTAAGAGCATAATAATTTTCACTAATAAAAAAGATTATACTACGTATTAATATCTGTAGCAAACAAAAAAAGACTACTATTTTAGTTTTTATTTTACCTCAAACTTACTTTCAACAAGCAGCCAGTTTGCCCTAAACAATCTCATTATCTGCCAATAAGCTGCCCCCCTAAGATTGTATTCATCAATTAAATTTAATTTTGCATTTATGCTCCTTACATCTTCAAACCATACCTCATGTATTTCATTTCCGATTGTGTAATTAAAAAATGGAGTTTGTGCCACATTATCATATTGTACTGTAGCGCCATTATTAATTGCTAGTTGAATTGCCTCAACATTTCCAATTGTCTTAGCTTTAGTCACACCTTTCTCATATGGCAAAGTCCAATCATAGCCATAGTTTGGTATTCCCATATCGATTTTTGCCTCAGGAATTTGTGAAAGTGCATATTCAATTACCTGTCTGACTTTATTAATAGGCGCCACCGCCATTGGTGAACTATAAGTATAACCCCATTCGTATGTCATCAAAAGGACTGAATTTGCGGCAGCACCAAGTCCACCATAATCTTTTCCTTCATATAGCAAACCTTTCTGGTCAGATGACGTCTTTGGTGCAAGTGCCACTGACACCCAAATTCCATACTCATTCATTCGTCTTGTACATTCTGCAACAAAACTTGTGAAGGCATCTCTGTCTTCTTTATAAATATATTCAAAATCTATATCAAGCCCTGCAAAGCCCTTTTCATTCATTAAATAAATCAAATTGCCTATCAGGTTTTCAATTGCCTGCTCATTATTAACTAGAGCTGTAATCAAATTATTGCTAAATACTCCATTTTCATCAAATGGAGTAAGCGTAAGTACAGGCTTGGTATCATTTTCATAGGCTTCATTTATCATCCACTGGTCATCTAAAGCCGGAGACACAACTTCCCCTTCCTTAGTAAATCCATACGAAAAAATATATAATCCTGACAAATACGGCAAAGTTACTCTCAACACATAATTACTTATAAAAGGATACGCATAGCCATTTATTACTCTTCTTGTTCTATACTGATTTGGTCGAAATTCAACTAAAAGAGCCTGCCCAACTGCTAATTTATACGGATAAATAAGCTGATTTGCAAATATTATTTCTTCTACCGGTGTTCCAAATTTATTTGCAATGCTATCAACTGTATCCAGTGGTTCCACAACATATATCTGCATACGGTACCTCTTTCTAAATTCCACTTATACTAATTTATGTTGTTTAGTATATTTGTGTCACTTTCTACAAGGTGCAAACTGCCATTTAATTTTCTATATATTAGGTATCAACTTTTAGGAGAAATGGATATTTTATTTTGTTTCACATGTCTAAGCCCTAAAAAACAGAGGATGCGAAGTTATAAACTCGCATCCTCTGTTTTTTCGTAATACTAAAGTTATAAGATTTTCCCTATAGAAAATAATGTATTGTTAAAACTAATAATAGTTTGTAACCTAATTTATTTATATTTTATCTGATATCCGATTAACTGTCATTTAGTCTATGACATAATTTCAGTTTAACTCTATTAATTACCTTCAATTAGAATAAGATTCCGCCGTACTGAGCAATTACTGCTGCAAATACAAGTGAAACAATTGTCATTAATTTGATTAAGATATTGATTGATGGTCCTGATGTATCCTTGAATGGATCACCTACTGTATCACCAACAACTGCTGCCTTATGAGCATCGCTTCCTTTTCCGCCTGCGAAACCACCTTCGATATACTTCTTAGCGTTATCCCAAGCACCACCTGCGTTTGCCATGAAGATAGCCATCATAACACCACTTACAAGTGCACCTGCAAGCATACCACCAAGAGCTTCTACACCGAGTACGAATCCGATTAATAATGGAGCAACTACTGCCATAACACCAGGAATAATCATTTCATGTAAAGCTGCCTGTGTTGAAATACCAACACATGTCTTGTAGTCAGGTTTTTCTGTTCCTTTAAGGATTCCCGGTTTTTCTTTGAACTGACGACGAACTTCTTCAATCATCTTGTTAGCTGCCTTACCGACTGAAGACATTGTTAAAGCAGAGAACATAAATGGAAGCATGCCACCGATGAATAAACCTGCAACTACAGGAGCATCAAGGATGTTGATTCCTTCTTTTGTAATGCCTGCTGTTTCAGCAAATGAAACAAATAATGATAATGCTGTAAGAGCTGCTGAACCGATGGCAAAACCTTTACCAATTGCTGCTGTTGTGTTACCAACTGCATCTAATTTATCTGTAATATCTCTAACACTTTCATCAAGTTCTGACATTTCTGCAATACCACCTGCATTATCAGCGATTGGGCCATAAGCATCAACTGCGATTGTCATACCTGTTGTTGAAAGCATACCAACTGCTGCAAGAGCGATACCATACATTCCAGCAAAATGGAAAGCAACTAAAATACCGATTGCAACGATGATGATAGGAATAAATGTTGATTTCATACCAACTGATAAACCGCTGATAATATTTGTTGCTGAACCTGTCTGAGAGCTTTCAGCGATTTCTTTAACACTCTTATATTTTTCTGAAGTATACATTTCTGTAACTTTACCAATAATAGTACCAACGATAAGACCTGAAATAATTGCGATAAATGCATCAAATCCACCGAAAAAAACTTTGCTTAAAATTGCTGATGCAATAATTACTAAAACTGTAGCTGTATATTCACCTGCATTTAAAGCCTTCTGAGGATCAGACCCTTCTTTACCTCTAACAAAGAAAGTTGCGATTACAGAAGCAAGAATACCGATTGCTGCAATAACAAGTGGGAAAAGAGCTGTCATAAATGATGTAGCGTCTCCCAATGTTGTAACAATACCTAATGTAACTGCTGAAACTAAAGCACCAACATAACTTTCAAATAAGTCAGCACCCATACCTGCAACGTCACCTACATTGTCACCTACGTTATCAGCGATAACGGCCGGGTTTCTTGGATCATCTTCAGGAATACCTGCTTCAACTTTACCAACAAGGTCAGCACCAACGTCTGCTGCCTTTGTATAGATACCACCACCAACTCTTGCAAAAAGAGCGATTGAAGAAGCACCTAAACTAAATCCTGTAAGAATACTAACTGAATCTGAAGTAATTCCTGTTGTAGCATTAAGTACGATGAAAATAACGCTAAGACCTACAATACCAAGACCTACAACACAAAGGCCCATAACTGCACCACCTGAGAACGCAATTGAAAGAGCCTTATTCATACCACTTTCCTTAGCTGCATTTGCAGTTCTAACATTTGCCTTAGTAGCAACTGTCATTCCAAAATAACCTGCTAAAGTTGAGAAAGCTGCTCCAACTAAGAAACAAACGGCTGTAAGCCAGCTAACTCCAAAACCAATAACTATAAAAAGCACTGCCGCAAAAATAACTAAAACCTTATATTCTGAATATAAAAATGCTTTAGCACCTTCTGCAATGGCGTCTGAAATTTCTACCATTCTTTCATTTCCAGGTTTAGCTTTTCCAATAACTACTGCTTTGTATGTTGCAAAAATTAAAGCAATAATACCTGCTATTGGAGCTAAATAAACCAAATTCTCCATTTCAAATTTCCTCCTGTTTTCAATTTTTCTTTTAATAATTTTGAGGCTAATAAAGTTTATCATTTCCAGTATTTAACAAAATTAACTATATCGTATTTTTACTTGTTTTATTTAACTTATATGCAATTTTTATTTAAGAAAATAAACTTTATTTCAAATCCCCATTAATATTTCAATAGATTATCATTTTATTTCAAACTTATCAAGTATTTTGTTAATTTTTTCACAATAAATTTTTCACTAATAAAAGTGCAAAAGTTTTTTTGAACGTTTTCTTTCTTAATTAAATATGTTTTATTTCCATCATAAATTTTTACTTAAAAAAGTTTTTCAATTTGTTTTATTTTAAGTTATTTTTTATTAGATCTTTTTTTATGAACTTTTTCTTCCTTTTTTCTTTATTTAGTAAATTTTCCTTTGTAATTTTTATAAAGTGTGTGTTATAATATCTGTGTTAAAATAAAGTTTAAACTTAACTTTATTAATAACAGGCTGAAAAATAATATGAAATTAAAGGAGAACTACTATGAGACATGAACTTGATCACATTGATGAACAAATTATCAGACTGCTTCACGAAAATGCCCGTACCCCCCTTAAGGCAATAGCCAGTCAGGTGTTTCTTTCATCCCCGGCAGTTTCTGCAAGAATTGAACGTCTTGAGAAAGCCGGAATTATAACAGGCTACAATGCAATAATCAATCCTGCTGAATTAGGATATCATATTAAGGCATTTATTAATTTGGAAGTAAAACCGGGACAGAAGAAAGACTTCTACCCATACATAAAGAGCTGTGATAACGTTATTGAATGTAATTGCGTAACAGGAGAATACGCAATGCTTATTGAAGTAATGTTTAAAAGCACTGAAGAACTTGACCATTTTATCGGCGAACTTCAGAAGTTTGGAAGCACAAAGACTCAGATTGTTTTCTCAACATCTGTACCTCACAGAGGAATTCCTCTTTCAGACTAATTTTTAATACTAATCGCTATAGAATGATAATATAAAAGCTTAGATGCTTTAGATTTTTTAATAGTAATATGAGATTTAGTTATTATGAATCTCCAAAAAATACGGCTGAATTTTATTTTGAAATTCAGCCGTATTTTTTAATTACATTTCAGAAATCCTGCTTTAGTCTCGAATTACAGAGATCCTATTCTAATCACACATTTCAGAAATCCCACTTTAGTCTCATAGTTCATAAATTCTATTTATCTTCTTTAGATTATCAATAATATCATATCCATTTCTTAAAATTATATTGCAATTATGCTCTGATAGATGCCTACGGCTTTCTATCTGATTATTTGTGCTTATAATTCTTTTATCTTCATTAAATATAAAATTCATAATCTCACACGCCCATGCACGTGCCGGTTTTTTTAATGATAAAAAATGCACTGTATCCGTAACATTAATCTTTTCACTTAAAACATCTGATGCAAATATTTTAGCGCCACTTGCCTGTGCCGCCAAAAGTGCTGTTGACAATGCTGTCTTTTTCCATGGAGCCAGAATAATATCTGATGCCGATAAAGCTTTATCAAGGTTTTCCATAGATCCAAGAAAATACAACCTTTCTTCAAATCCATATCTCGAAGCATACTTTTTAAAGAATTTGATTTCATTTATTTCCTTCTTATTATCTTCATTACCTATAAATAAAAGACATGCATTTTTAACTTCTCTTAATTCACGAAATATTTCTATAGAAAATTCCTGATTAAATTGGTCACTTATATTTCCAATATGCAAAAAAACAATCTGGTTGTCATCTATTCCAAGAGAACTTCTAAACTCTTTTGCAGTATCTAAATTAAACTCATATTCAATTACATCAACTGCCTTATTCACAGAAACAATTTCCTCTTTATTTTCATTCGGCACCATTATGCCTTCATTACCTTCATCGATTTCATTTGTCACTGCTGCATTTGTGTTAACATGGTCTACTCCGGATATTTCCCGATTAACACTTTTACTTCCATTATTATCCAAATTAATTTCATTCGTATCAGCATTCTTTTTACCGGATGCAGCTGTATTATCCGATTGATTGTTATTTCCTGTTGTGACTATGTGTGTGATTTCATCATTTTTATTATTTTTTCTATTATGAGCGACGTCATTTTCACTACAGTTAATAATCCTTACCGGTATTTCATTTTCTTTTGCCACAGCTAAAGCGACCATTCCATTTTTCAAAAAAGAATGTACAACATCGTATTTATTTCTTTTCTGGATGAATTCTGCAAATTTAGTTTTAAATTTTCTATCGGAAGTACTCGCACATAAACAAAATACATTGCATCCTTCATTGCTAAACTGCTTCTCCATACTTCCTAATTGATTTGCTGCAACTAATATATCAAAATGGAATTTATTCCTATCCATATTTTTGACATAACTTAATACAGTGGAATTTAGGGCACAAAATTCCATCCTATCTAATAATAGTAAAATATTCTTATCTCCCATTATTTTCTCCTTTTCATAATTTGTAATTAATTTTTCAACCCAATTAGTCTAATCTACTATTTAAATAAGAAACAATTGCTATCCAATCTAAATATTTGTATGCATAAATGCTAAACTTTTCTGCCGCATTTGTACTATAAGAACTGATTATGCCAATCAAATAACATAAATACACAAAATCAGTATCTTTATCTATGTACTGTGACAATAATTTTTTATATTTGTCATACACGGCAATCGTCTTGTCGCCATCATTCTGCAAACCGTATAAAGACATTTTGGTTAAATAATGAAATGCATCTACGTATTCAGGCATCTCATAATGCGCATACTCAAAGTCATACATGCACACTTCTTTTTTGCTATTATAATAAATGTTCCAAGGCGAAAAATCACCGTGACTAACCGCATAATAATCCTCTGTTTCTTTAAGCTGGTTTTCTATAATTCTAATTGAATGCTGTAATATCATTCCCTCATTTTTCGGGAACTTTGTCTTTATTTCGGATTTTAATTTCTGAATTAATCTATATAAATCTGTCTCCTCATATTTACATAATATCTTTGTTTTGTCCATAATGTCTTTAAGACACTTCATATGCCTATCATCAAATTCAAGTTTAACTTTTTCTGAAAGTTTCTTCTCGCTTTTTTGTGCAAAAATATGCAAATCCCCAATAATAGACGCATCTATTATTTCAGGAATGTTTGCAACTTCTTTTTCATGCAAAAAGTCAATCATATCTATCTCGTGCTTCATCACATTAATAACTTCAGAAGAATTAGAAATTCTCAAATAGCACAATATCTTCTCATTCGTAAAAATCTGTAGCGTAACTTTTTGGTTTAATTCAGACGAAATATCTCCCATATAAGCTGCAACATAATAATTTTCCGTTCCAACTAATCCGTCTATATATTCTTTTAACTGTGGCTGTAACAATAAGTTAACTGTCTCAACTCCCATTTTGCGAAGCGCAAATCCAACATCCTTTACCGTTAAAATTAAATCTCTTCTTTTCTGATCCTTCTTAGAATAAGGCTGACACATTTCAATCGCCAATTTCAATTTATCTGCCGGAAGAATCCATGTATTTTCGTTCTGATTAAAAACGAGGTACCTTCCACCTCCATCATCAGATGCAAATATACAATTTAATAATTGTTTATACCCGAACATCTCTACATCCCTCTTTTCAACAAATTTTCCGTAATTTTTCCCTGCATAATTGCCGTATTTGTTATTTTCATACTATCAGTCATAAATTTGTTACTTTATGCCATACTGCAAATCATAAAATTATTTTATTTGTCTTTCCTATAAATTTATATTTTAGTTTTTCATTTTGTTCTTAAATTCAAATTTAATATTACTTTAGTTTTCTTTTTAATCCTTTTTATTTTTTTAATCCGTTTCTAAATTTTTTCTATAATTTTATCTCATTTTGTAATCTGACCTAAATAATTCATTTGGTCGTTTTTATAATTTTATCCTTTCCTTAAATTTTATTTTTCCTATCTGTACTCTCAATACAGACTTAGAAAATTAACACGTTAAATAATACTTTAATTATACTATTTTAAAGGTATTATATCAAATATTAATAAGCACAATTTTTACGTTGCACCATTGTACAATATGGCGTTTTTTTTACTAATTAAATTTTGATGTGTATTTTGCTTTATAATGCTATGCAATATGTCGTTTTACCAATTATATTTTGATGTATATTTTGCTTTGTACTGCTGTGTAATATAGCGTTTTTTTACTAATTGTGTTACGATTACACAAGATTAAATTTTTGATAACACATATGGTAACGAGAGGATTTTGTTATGCAGAAAGATGATTTATATTCATCAGGGGAATTTGCCAAAATGGCACATGTTTCCGTGAGAACAATACGTTATTACGATAAACAGAATATTTTAAAACCAACTTATATTACTGATTACGGAGCAAGATTTTATTCTCATGAGGATTTGGTTAGATTACAGCAAATCCTTTTGCTCAAATACCTTGGTTTTTCTTTGGATGACATCAGAGAAATCACAATCGACGACAGTAATTCGCAAATGCTTCTCAATTCATTGAATATGCAGCTTAAACTTGTTCAGGATAGAATCGAGCAAATGCAGATGGTGGAGAAGGCGATTAAAGACACAACAACTGCCTTAACAAAGGAACATCATGTTGACTGGAGCCAGATGTTAGAGCTTATTCATTTGACAAATGCAGAAAATTCCATAAAAACACAGTATCAGAATGCTTCTAATATTTCTGCAAGAATTAATTTGCACAATTTATACTCTCATAATGAGCAGCATTGGTTTAACTGGCTTTATGACAATTACAACATTCAGCCGTGCATGAAGGTTTTAGAAATCGGTTGTGGAAGCGGAGCCCTTTGGTCCCAAAATATGGACAAAGTACCTTCTGACATTAACATTTATCTTTCTGATATTTCTCAGGGAATGATTCGTGATACCAGACGTGCTATCGGACTTGCTGACACACGATTTTCTTTTGGAACATTTGACTGCGAAAATATTCCATATAAAGATGAAGAATTTGACCTTGTAATTGCTAATCATGTGCTTTTCTACTGTGAAAATATTGATACTGCTCTCTCTGAAGTCAACAGAGTTCTAAAGAAAGGCGGTCGTTTCATATGTAGCACTTACGGAAATAAGCATATGTGTGAGATTGACAAACTTGTCAAATCTTTTGACAACCGTATAAATTTGTCATCAAATAAACTTTATGAAAAATTTGGTCTTGATAATGGTGAAGATTTTCTTAAACTTCATTTTAACTCTATTCAAATGAAGCCTTACGAAGATTACCTTGAGGTTGACCAGGCTGAGCCATTGATGGAATATATTTTGTCCTGTCACGGAAACCAGAATGAATATATTCTCAGCAAATATCAGGAATTCAAAGATTTTGTCGAGCAGAGAACAAAAACACCTTTCCATATCACTAAAGAAGCCGGAATATTTGTTTGCGTGAAATAAATGATGGCATTTAGCAAAAACAAAAATAAGTTAGGGTACAACTCTGTACCCTAAAGTTAACTTAAGGTTTTACAAGGGTACAACTTTGTACCCCTAAGCATAAAATTTCTTTTCCTTAATTATGAAATCTGATATAAGACTCAATAAAATGTAAAAGATAACTGTTACTTATGGTATAAGTGAACAATCTTAGCAAATAATAGCTTCAAGAATCTAAAATATCGCACCATATGTATCAAATTTGCATAAAATAGTGCAATTAAATATGAATTTTTTATTAAATTTCAAAAAAATTGAAAAAAATACTTGAAGGTGACGTTACGTCACCTTTTATTATATACTTAACATTTGAGTCAGACAGTTTTATTGCTTTCAAAGTAGAATGTTTTATGATATTTAAAATCGTGCGAACTAATATTGTTGAATTGATAAATTTTATCAACTAATATTGTTGCAAAAATCGTGCAACCGGATATTGCTACGATAATTTTATCATCATCAAATTCTACTTAAGCAAAATTTGATTAAACAAAGGAGATATACTATGAAAGGTATTATTTTAGCAGGTGGTTCAGGCACACGTCTTTACCCTCTCACAATGGTAACTTCTAAACAGTTACTTCCTATTTATGACAAACCTATGATTTATTATCCAATGTCAGTTTTAATGAATGCAGGCATTCGTGATATTTTAATCATTTCTACACCACAGGATACTCCTCGTTTCCAGGAATTACTTGGCGACGGACATCAGTTTGGTGTTAACCTTTCTTATAAGGTTCAGCCTAGCCCGGACGGACTTGCTCAGGCATTTGTAATCGGTGAAGAATTTATTGGTGATGATTGTGTTGCCATGGTTCTTGGTGATAACATTTTTGCAGGTCACGGACTTAAGAAGCGTTTAAAAGCTGCTGTTGAAAATGCAGAAAGTGGAAAAGGTGCAACAGTATTTGGTTACTATGTTGACGATCCTGAAAGATTTGGTATCGTAGAATTTGACAAAGAAGGTAAGGCTATTTCTATAGAAGAAAAGCCTGCACAGCCAAAGAGTAACTACTGCGTTACAGGTCTTTATTTCTATGATAATAAGGTTGTTGAATATGCTAAAAACCTTAAGCCAAGTGCTAGAGGTGAATTAGAAATCACTGATTTGAATAGAATCTACTTAGAAAACAACGAATTAAATGTTGAACTTTTAGGACAAGGATTCACTTGGTTAGATACAGGAACACATGAAAGTCTTGTTGAAGCAACTAACTTTGTTAAGACTGTTGAAACACATCAGCATAGAAAAATTGCATGTCTTGAAGAAATCGCTTACCTTAACGGATGGATTTCAAAAGAAGACGTTCTTAAAGTTTATGAAATATTAAAGAAAAATCAGTATGGCCAGTATTTAAAAGATGTACTTGATGAAAAATACATGGACGTACTTCACTAATTAAAACTTTGTTTTCTTTGAAAACTTAGTTTGATAAACAGGGTATTTCCCTAAGCAATAACATTCATGTTATTAGAAAAAGAAAATTTACACAATTAAGGAGAATTATTATGAACATTATCGTAACCGGCGGTGCCGGATTTATCGGAAGTAACTTTGTATTCCATATGTTAAACACATATCCGGACTACCGTATCATTTGTCTTGACTGCCTCACATACGCAGGAAATCTTTCAACACTTGCTCCAGTTATGGATAATCCAAATTTCCGTTTTGTAAAAGAAGACATCACAGATAGAGAAGCTGTATATAAATTATTTGAAGAAGAACATCCGGACATCGTTGTTAACTTTGCTGCAGAAAGCCATGTTGACCGTTCAATCGAAAACCCTGAAGTATTCTTAAACACAAATATTTTAGGAACTGCAGTTCTTATGGATGCTTGTAGAAAATACGGCATCAAGCGTTATCATCAGGTATCAACTGATGAAGTTTATGGTGATTTACCACTTGACAGACCTGACTTATTCTTCACTGAAGAAACACCAATTCACACAAGTAGCCCATACAGTTCATCAAAAGCTGCTGCTGACTTATTAGTATTAGCATATCACAGAACATATGGACTTCCTGTAACAATCAGCAGATGTTCAAATAACTACGGACCATATCATTTCCCAGAGAAATTGATTCCACTTATGATTGCTAATGCATTAAATGACAAACCACTTCCAGTATATGGCAAGGGCGAAAACGTTCGTGACTGGTTATATGTAGAAGATCACTGCCGTGCAATCGACTTAATTATCCACAAAGGTAGAGTTGGTGAAGTTTACAATGTTGGTGGTCACAATGAAATGACAAACATCGATATCGTTAAGATTATTTGTAAAGAATTAGGCAAACCAGAAAGCCTTATCACATATGTAGCTGATAGAAAGGGACACGATATGCGTTACGCTATCGACCCAACAAAGATTCACAACGAACTTGGATGGTTACCTGAAACAAAATTTGCTGATGGTATCAAGAAGACAATTCAGTGGTATCTTGACAACAAAGAATGGTGGGAAACTATCATTTCCGGAGAATATCAGAATTATTATGAAAAAATGTATGGCAACAGATAATATGTCTGCCTAAATGAAAATCCTGTTTTCTTCCCTGGAAACAGGATTTTTCATAATTCAATGGTGTACACTAAAATATATGTAATTTTAAAATCACAAGATGCCCGGGGCAAAAGGTCTTTTACCCACTTATAAGCAAGCTTATGTGGTCTTAAACCTTTTACCACCGGCATTGTTACAATATCAAAAAGGAGTAAATATGAAAGTTCTCGTAACAGGAGTTAAAGGTCAATTAGGATTTGACGTAGTAAATGAATTAAAAGAGAAAAATATTGAAGCAGTTGGTGTTGATATCGAAGAAATGGATATCACAGACAAGGCTTCTGTAGATAAAGTCATCAAAGAAGTTAATCCTGACGCAGTAATTCACTGTGCTGCATGGACAGCCGTTGACGCTGCTGAAGACGAAGATAAGCAGGAAAAAGTTAAACTTGTAAACGTAAATGGAACACAGAATATCGCTGATGTTTGTAAGGAACTTGATATAAAAATGATGTATATTTCAACTGACTATGTATTTAACGGAGAAGGAACAGAACCTTGGCAGCCTGATTGCAAAGACTATGCACCTCAAAACGTTTACGGTCAGACAAAACTCGATGGTGAATTAGCTGTTGCAAATACATTAGACAAATATTTTATCGTAAGAATCGCATGGGTATTTGGTAAAAACGGAAATAACTTTATCAAGACAATGCTTAAAGTTGGCAAGAATCATGACCAGTTAAAGGTTGTTTCAGACCAGATAGGAACTCCAACTTACACATTTGACCTTGCTAAATTATTAGTATCTATGATTGTAACTGACAAATATGGATACTATCACGCAACAAACGAAGGTGGTTACATCAGTTGGTGGGATTTCACAAAAGAAATTTTTAAGCAGGCTACTGAAATGGGTTATGACAGATACAGTGAAAAAAACATTACTGTTACACCTGTCACAACTGCTGAATACGGCGTTTCAAAAGCAAAACGTCCATTTAACAGCCGTCTCGACAAGAGCAAATTAGTTGAAAATGGATTCACTCCACTTCCAACATGGCAGGATGCTGTTAGCAGATATTTAAAAGAACTTGATATTGAAAGTTTGTAAAAGGTGAATTAATAGATAAATTTAATATTATTTGGACTTATCTATGACTTGGACTTTTGTATAATTTAAGATTCTTTTAACTTGAGATTTTTTAAATTTGCAAATTCATCTTTTTATCTTTAATTTCAATTGGTCAATTTAAATTGCGTAAACAATATATAAATTTAGATATTTATTATAATTTTTTATAAATAAGGAGTAAACAAAAATGGGACAGATTAAAGTTGAAAAAAATGCAGGTGGAATCAAAGGATTATGCGTTATCGAACCAACAGTACACGGTGATGCAAGAGGCTATTTTATGGAAACATACAACCAGAAAGATATGCAGGAAGCCGGACTTGACATGGTATTTGTACAGGATAATCAGTCAAGTTCTACTAAGGGTGTTCTCCGTGGTCTTCATTTCCAAAAAGAATTTCCACAGGGCAAATTAGTTAGAGTTGTAAAGGGTAGCGTATTTGATGTAGCTGTTGACTTAAGAAGTGATTCAGAAACATACGGAAAATGGTTTGGTGTTGAACTTACTGAGGAAAACAAGAAACAGTTCTACATTCCAGAAGGATTTGCTCATGGTTTCTTAGTACTTTCAGACCTTGCTGAATTCTGCTACAAATGTACAGACTTCTATCATCCTGGTGATGAAGGTGGACTTGCTTGGAATGATCCTGAAATTGGAATCAAATGGCCACAGCTTGTTGGCGAATATAAAGGAACTGCAAGCGGTGAAGGCTATAAGTTAGAAGACGGAACAGCACTCAACCTTAGCGATAAAGATCAGTTATGGGTAGGCTTAAACGATACATTTAAATTCTAATAAAAACATGTGCAACATATCGCACAATCAAATCAGGGCTGGCACATTGCCAGCCCTGATTTGGTTTTATACAGAATACCATTCTTACTTTTTAAACACTTCCTTAAGCTCGCCCGCGACTTTTTTTCTTCGCGTAAATGGAATCTTGCCAATTCTGTAAATATACAAGAATGGAATTGCCCATTTATGCTTGTAAAAGAATGGGAAAAATTCCTCGATTGTATCCATTGAAGGGAAAAGTCTGCGGAATATGTATTTTACTTTATCGGATGCTTTCTTCTTCTCACCCTTAGTATACCCCATCTTGTGAGCCACACTATTTTCCAAATTTCCGTATGTTCCGGCGTCAAGAATATATGACAACATTTCCTGTTCTTTAACGTCAAATAAATCCCACCATTTTCTATCTTCCAAATTTTCATCAAACATTTTAAAGGCAATACTTCTAAATGTCTGCTCGAAATCGTAAGCATCAAGTTTCTTCAACTGCTCTTCAATGTAGTCAAAATCCAACTTTTCCTGCAAATTACTAACATACAAATATACGTCCAAAACAGTTCTCAAACCCATCCCACTATTAAGAAAATGCTTATATGTATGCACTATAAAATAAACATAAAAATCATTATCAGAAAAATAAAACTGATTTTTGCCATTTGCATCATTTATCAAAATTGACTTAACATCTTTATAATATTCATACCACTTAGGTCTTTCCTTTGAGCTGACCAACTGTCTGTGCATTTCAAAATTATAAGCAGGCGGTTTCAAATACTCGTCATGATATCCTTTGTTATAGTCGTCAGATTTATATCCTCTTGCTGTCATAAACTCATAAACTTCTTTAGAATATTTATTGTCAAATAAAATATCATTATCAGCCATTTCCCTAAGTTCCGGAGCCGGATAATATTTTCTTATAACCATTCCTTTAAGAAGCATGTACCAAATATTATTTTTCTCGAAAAAATCCTGAATTGCTTCACGCTCTACATCCATAAGCACACTTTTGTAAATAAGCTGATTTTTCTCCTTTAACCAACGTTTCCAAATATCACTATCAGATTCAAATCCCAACTTTTCCATTGCCTGTGCCATAATTGAAACAAGATTATGTTTCTTTGCAATATAATAAATTCTTCCTATATATATTTTCTGAGAATTTTCTTCATTTGCCACATCTATAATATTTTCATTAAAAAAATCTTTGTCAATTATCTTATTGTTAACAAAATCTCCAAGGATTTTTATCACCATATAATAAGTTTTCAAATTTATATTTGCCATCACAATTTATCTCTTTCAATTTTTTATTTTAATACAATTATAAAATATTTCTTAAATTATATTTTATTATACTATGCCAAGCAAAATTCCCAGCCATGTAATTGCATCCACACTCTAATACTTTGTTTCTGTAATTTCTTAATATAAATGGCTTTTAGATGCTCCTAAATTATTCTATCTTACTTAATTTTCTAACAACCTCATCCACATCACATTCCGATGGATTATCACCTATTTCATCACATATTTTTTTTACATATGACGTATCTTCTTCCAATAGTTCTGCAATATCACTTTGCGACATTCCCTTAATCAGTTTTCTGCATATCAGTGAAACTTTTGTCTTCATTTCGCCATCTTTCACGCCCTCTTCATAATAATCCTCTTTCAGATGATTCATGGTTCTGGCCTCGTCATATTCCATTCTAAGCATGTCTGCCACCTCCGACTTATGCTCCAGCAGAAAATCCTTTAAAACTTCATGCGTAAGGCAATACTCTATCGCTTCCTCTATCGCCATATCCAAATCGCATCCCTTCTGCCGGAATTCTCTTATCTTTGCTACCATTGTAGCATATTCCTGCAGAATTTTGCACTTGTTCATCAAATCTTTATTGTGGCCGTCGTTTATGTTGTAAACCGTTGCAGTCCACTCATACTCACCTTCACTACACGGCATTATAAATGAATCCGAAAGTCGTAATATTTCCTTCTCTGCCCGCCTTTCTATTCCGTTATAAAATACAACATACTGCGGCGTTGGTAGTTTAATCATCTTTCTGCGATATACATCTAAATCCTGCTCATAAATAAGCTTGTTATAAAGCTCCGCAGTATATCTGAATCCTCTCAGCGGCATGTTGTAGCTCCACGTGCTTTGGTGTTCGTAAACCGCAATCCTGTTATCAATGATGCACGACACATCATTCTTCATCTTCATGTAAAACACGTCATCTAACGTATTAATTTCCAAATCATCAGGATTTGTGTAATTAGTGTCATTCAGCGCATTAAATAATTCTAACAAATTTTCCTTATACTTTTCGTATCCAAATATCATTCGAAATACTCTGTCCTTGTATTTCATGTTAGCTCCTGCCATAAAACCTCCCTATGCAAGTGCTTTAGCTAAAGTCGTATAATGTATGTAAAACGTTTTATGGAATCATTATATCAGATAAATATCAGCATTGCAATTAATACATTATGTGATATTTAATCATCTTAAAAACTACAATATTTAAAGACATCATCCTTTTGATGATGTCTTTAAACTATTACAATTATACTAACGAAGTTTTTATTCTTCACAATCTGCATTTTTGATAATGCCTTTAAATCTTTTACAATCTTTATGAAAATAAAACTTCTATCCTTTTATCAGTTTCTCCACTACCTCATCCACATCACATTTTTCTGGATTGTCACCTATTTCATCGCACACTTTCCGAACAAATGAAATATCTTCTCCCATAAACTCTGCAATCTGTTCCGCTGCTATTCCTACTGACAAATTTCTACATATCAGTGATACCTTTGTCTTCATTTCTCCAATAACTTTTCCTCGCTTTTCTCCAATAATTTCGCCCTCTTCCCTTCCGATTTCCTGGCCTTTTTCAAGGTATGATTCCAATGTTTTTGCTTCATCGTATTCCATTCTAAGCATGTCCGTCACCTCCGACTTATGCTCCAGCAGAAATTCCTTCAAAACTTCATGCGTAAGGCAGTACTCTATTGCCTCCTCTATGGATAAATCCAAATCAAGTCCCTTCTGCTGAAATTCTCTTATCTTTTCTACCATTGTAGCATATTCCTGCAGAATTTTGCACTTGTTCATTAACTCTTTATTGTGTCCGTCATTTATGTTGTAAACCGTTGCAGTCCACTCATATTCACCTTCCCTGCTCGGTACAATAAATGCATCCGACAGCCTTAGTACTTCCTTGTCCGGGCGCTTCTGCTTCCCATTGTAAAATACGACGTATTGTGGCGTTGGCAGCTTTATAATCTTTGGACTATATAAATTCCATTTTCTTTCATTTATAACTTAGCTAAAGTCTTATAATGTATGTAAAACGTTTTATGGGGTTATTATAGCAGATAAATATCCGCATTGCAATTAATACATTATGTGATGTTATACTCGTAGTTTATCTTAACAGTTACCAAATTTAAAGGCACCATCTTTTTGATGATGCCTTTAAACTATTACAATTATACTAACGACGTTTTTATTCTTCACAATCTGCATTTTTGATAATGCCTTTAAATCTTTTACAATCTTTATGAAAATAAAACTTCTATCCTTTTATCAGTTTCTCCACTACCTCATCCACATCACATTTTTCTGGATTATCACCTATTGCATCACATACTTTCCGAACAAATGAAATGTCTTCTCCCATAAACTCTGCAATCTGTTCCGCTGTTATTCCTGCTGACAAATTTCTGCATATCAACGATATCTTTGCCTTCATTGCGCCAATGGTTTCGCCATCTTTCACGCCCTCTTCATAATAATCCTCTTTCAGATGATTCATGGTTCTGGCCTCGTCATATTCCATTCTAAGCATATCTGCCACCTCCGACTTATTCTCCAGCAGAAAATCCTTTAAAACATCATGTAAAAGGCAATACTCTATCGCTTCCTCTATCGCCATATCCAACTCGCATCCCTTCTGCCGGAATTCTCTTATCTTTGCTACCATTGTAGCATATTCCTGCAGAATTTTGCACTTGTTCATCAAATCTTTATTGTGGCCGTCGTTTATGTTGTAAACCGTTGCAGTCCACTCATACTCACCTTCACTACACGGCATTATAAATGAATCCGAAAGTCGTAATATTTCCTTCTCCGGTCGTTTCTCTAGCCCATTATAGAATACAACATACTGCGGCGTCGGCAGCTTTATCATTTTTCTACGATATACATCCAAATCATTCTCCATTATAAACTTGTTATACAGTTCCGCCGTATATCTAAATCCTCGCAATGGCATATTATAATTCCATGTACTCTGATGTTCATAAATCGCTATCCTGTTGTCGATAATACAAGACACATCATTCTTCATCTTCATGTAAAATACATCATCTAATGTATTAATTTCCAAATCATCAGGATTGGTATAAGCCGTATCATTTAGCGCATTAAATAATTCCAACAGATTTTCTTTATACTTTTCATAGCCAAATAGCATCCGAAACACTCTGTCTTTATGTTTTATGTTAGCTTCCGCCATAAACCCTCCATATAAATCGCTCCAGCTAAAGCATCATAATATTTGTAAAACGTTTTATACGATTAATATATCATATTGTGTAAAATTGTGCAAATATATTTTATGTGATGTTTATTTACTAAATATGAACCGTATTTTATTAGTAACAACCACTTTTCCTGCTTTTTTCCAAACAGTTTTCTTTGAAATATCTATATGTAGAACAGGTCTAACACCCCATGCAGCTGTATCGCAAGTTTTATATCCAAAACCTATTCTCCCATTAATTCCAACCATAGCATTTCCATTGCTTCATTGTATGATAAAAGATATACCTTATCCAACGTATCCTGACAATCATGATATTCATTTGCAGACTCACTATTGTCTACAGATGTTACAGTTATAGCATTTTTTTCTTCCTCTTTTACACTAACTATTTCTACAAATAAAAATAAAAAACACCTACACCGAAGCGTAAGTGCTTTTCAACCGAAATCAATTCGGTTATCTCTGTACCAATATATTAACATATCGCTCTAAATATTACAATCCATATCAATCTTCCCATTGTTCACAAAAATAAATCATTAAAAAAAGTCCAATCAACGCCTCCTCCACTAAAGAGTTAAGCATCGACCGGACTATAAAATCAAAACGAAAATCTATCCGTTCCTATGTCTAAACTTATAAATTATATAATACGCAAGCCCTCCGACAGTTCCGCCTAAAGTATTGTAAACCAAATCCGATATCTGGAAGGTTCCAAGGTGAAACAGCAGCTGCGAAAATTCAATGACAAATGAAAAAATACCAACTGTCTTTGTTGCCACCCACATGGTCTTTTTAAGTCCCGGCTTGTCCCCAAGAAGTTCTTTTCTAAATGCCCATAAAAGCATAACTGCAAATGGGATAAATAGCAGGAGGTTTTCGATTGGCTCTGTAAACCATATGCCATTTTCGTTTTTAACTATCCAATTCCCCATAACATTGCTTAATGGATTTGTCCAAATATCTCTGTACAAAACTGTTCTTGATAAAATCATTACTGAATAAAATATAAGCAAAAATGCTCGTCTAAATTCGTAACTTTTCATAAAATAAGAAAACCATGTTGAACAAATATTTTTTATTAAATCCTTCTTTGTCCAATTATGCTCTTTTGCATATATAAATACAAACATCGCAACAAATGCAAGAAGTACTGCTGCTCCAAATGGTTGATAAAGGGCAGTTAGTACATTATTTATAATTTTTCTAATAATATTTTCCATTTTATAACCCTCTAATCTAACAAATATTTTTGAAAAACATCTATATAAACATTTTTTAGTTTTAATAGTAGCAAATTGCTAATACAATTTGCCTAAGTTGTCCTACTTTTTATTAAATATATGATAAAAGTATCATATATTACAATCTCAACCGCCACAGCAATTATTACATTATTACTAATAAAAAATAAATGAACATTCTCTGGTGCTTTCTACACACATAGTCATTTTATTTTCATCTATATAAATGAAAAATATGCTTCTATCTTAGATACTCCCTTCTCCACGCAACTTATTTTTTTATAGATTGTCTTAAATAGGATATTACTATAACAGTATTCTTTTCTCTTTTCAGGAATTTTCAAAATTACTCACCTTTATTCAATATAATATTATAATTGAATTTTTCTTAACCTCAAAAAGTTTAATTGCGCTTACCCTATACTGTAATAGCAACTTAATTTGCGATTTTATACCTATGATAACCTATTTACTAAAGAAATATTTTATAAATCTTAATTTTTCTCTCTTACCTATTACATTCCATATTGCTATTTTCTCATTTGAAATTGTGTTCATCCAAAAATTTAACTTCCAATTAATTCTACGCCATGATGGATTGTCCAAGAAATTATTCATACAATTGACACATCCATCTTCAAATCTAGTATATGAAATACTTTTGTTTATTACATTATTAATTTTTGAATTATCAAATATTCTATCAATATTACAATCATATTTTATTTGATATTTATTCCATATCTCATAGAATTTTTCTATATTATCTATATATTTAATTTTGTAATGCTTGCCCGTACTTTTTTGTAGAAAATATATATATATATCAAGCACATTTTGCCAAGTAATTGATTCTGTTGTAGTAATATGAAACGCCTCTCCATACGCTGCTTGATTTCCAATTAAATTCTTAATTGCAACCGATACGTCTATAGCATTAGTAAGTGTGGTTTTCTTTTTAGCCATCTCTTTCGGAAACACTAATGTTTTTCCCATCATAACTCTATATAACCAGTCCTCTTTTTCAAACATTCCTAGTTGGAATCTGTTATCATTATATGTTTTATATGGTCGGATTATTGTCCAATTTTTCTTTGATGAGTTAAAAAGAATGTTCTCCTGTCGAGCCTTCGCCAAAGCATACTCATCAGTTTTCAAGTATTCCTCATCTTCACAAACATCTATGATTCTTTTTGAGTTTTCGGTTATTGGTATATTACTTTCTGCATAAACTCTACTTGAACTTAAAAAAAAGTATTGATCCGTTTTGTTAAGGAATAAATCCACTTTTTCAGAAAATTCTTTTGTAGAATATGCCATAAAATCTACAATAGCATTCCAATGCTCTATTTCTAGACATTGTTTCAAAAACTCCTCTTCATGTGCATTTCCCTTAACATATCTAATATTATTTTCATTCTCCCTAACATTTCTACTCGTGACCAATACATTCCATGATGTGCTCTTTAACAAATCAATTAATGCTCTACCTATTGCTCCTGTTCCACCTAAAATAAGAATGTTCATAACTTACCTTCTAACCATCTTTTTTATTGCGTTAATCCCTTTTTTCCCAATTGCTTTTTTTATTGCAACTTTAGCCAAATTTGAATCATCAACCATAATTGATCCAATTAAATTTAACGCCATATCTTCATCTTCTGAATCCACAATCAATTCAACAATCATTGGTTTTTCCGCAATTTTAGCACTAGTTATATCTTTCAGATTAAGTAAATACTCTTTCTTATCGTTAACCCTAACATAATTAAATCCCAGTCCCTCGACGTAGCATTTAATTAAATTAGGCTGAGAATAATGTCCTGCTGCACATACATAATCATTTTCTGATACCCCTATTGCATTCGCAATACTGCATCCCCATGATGTAGGAAATTTCATTTCAAATCCAAGACCATTATTCACTACTAAAATTCTAACATTTGGTGGAATGTGTCTATTTCCAAGTGCATTCATATCATAAAAGAACGCTAAATCTCCAACTACACAATAGTATAACCTATCTGGGTTACATAGTGCTGCCCCAATAATTGTTGATATGCTTCCATCAATCCCAAATCCCCCAGTGTTTGAATACCCTCTCACGGACTCTTTTGTATCAAAGAAATTCCAACTTCTTAAAGAGTTACGAATTCCTAAATGTAAAACCGAGTTATCTGGGAGTTCTTTTGCCGTAACACTTGCCACCCAAATATTTGAAAACGGTAACTCTGGAATTTTTTCCAATATTTCACCTTCTTCTTTTTTATATAAATTCAGAAAACTATCATCTTCTTTATACTCTCTCATTTTATTATACGCTTCGAAAAATTCTAATTCATCCATTTCAAACACTTTATAAAGTTTTCTAAATGTATCTCTTATTTCTCCGTCTGGATTTATTCTCCAGACTTCACCTGCGTTAATGCCATAATCTGAAGATGATATATTCCCTATGTGAAGTATTAAATCAACATTTTTAATCTTTGATTTCCAATAGTACTGACCTGTAACAATGTTACAAAATGCTCTATACTTTCCACGATAATTACTCGTATGGTCACACAACACTATTCCATTATACTTCTCACAAAAATCAGATATAGCATTCTGTAATTTTTTTGACATCTGTATATGTGATCCAACAAACACACACACACTTTTTGCATTTATATCTGGTAATTTGTCCAACGCATCATATCTAAAAATTGCCCTTACCGGTTTAATATCAGTAACAGTTTTTTTGCTATATGTAGTTTCCAAATTAATATGTGCCGGTCCTCCACCTCTATGGAATAATTCTAAAATCGCCTTATTCGCATTAATCGTACAGTTCCATTCACTAACATCATCAAAAACTATAGGCATTTGCACACTTAATTTTGCAATATCGTTAGGCAAAACTGTTCTATCTGTAACTTGGTCACAATTATGTCCAATATAAGCATTTCTTCTAGATGAAGTTACCGCTAAAATTGGTAGTTGTCTATAATATGCCTCAGTCAATGCCGGCATATAATTTCTAGATGCTGTTGCTCCTGTACAACTGAGAACAACTGCTTCTCCTGTTTCAGCTGCCATACCACATGCCATATAAGCTCCCGATCTTTCTTCTGGTGCAGAATATATTTCAAAAAAAGGATCATTTTGCATACTTGAAACCAAACAAGCATTTGTAGTCCCAGGACTTGCAACCACCTTTCTAATTCCATGTTTTTTTAGTAATTCAATTAATATTTGTGCATTTCTCTCATCTGTACAATTTATCATATATTACCCAGCATATTGCAACAAGTTATTTTAATATCCATATGCAAATATGCCTTCTCCTTTCTACCATAAAATAATAATTAATTGCCATTATTTCCATTTTTTATTATTACAAGTATACAATATAGCAAAATCTGTAAATAAATAATAAATTATTTATTTACAAATACGGATATCTCCTTCTTTAATAGATTCAATTTATCTCTTGTCTTTTCTCTTGCTTTCAAAGATGCTTTTTCTAATTCATTATAATTAACTATCCAATCTTTCGTCTGTTTTAATGCTGCATCTGTATCCATATTTCTTGCTTCTATAACATATTTATAATCCAAATTACCAAACATTGTTTTAAATTTTTTACTATAAGCAAACGGAATTGTTGCTACACCTGCTGAAACAGCTCCAATTGTTGCATGCATCCTTGCCCCAACAAAAATATCCATATTAGCTATATAACTTTTTGCTTCTATTGGAGTTTCAAATGCCGGTGCACAAATCACTTTATCATTATCAAAAAATCTATTTTTAACTTCCTTACATGGTCGTAAATCATTTTCAGCATTGTTATAATTATTTGTAGAAATGACATGTGGAATCAAGTGAACAGCATATTTATCCATTTCCAACAATTTCTCTATTAAATTCATTATATATGTGTAGTAATCAACTTTTAATTCAAATTTATTATCTTTTGCATATCCACTATCCCATAGCAAT
This sequence comes from Eubacterium sp. AF17-7, assembly GCF_003461285.1. NCBI lineage: Bacteria > Bacillati > Bacillota > Clostridia > Eubacteriales > Eubacteriaceae > Eubacterium > Eubacterium sp. AF17-7. The sequence continues at coordinate 70,767 of NZ_QTWU01000011.1, forward strand.
GCCGACACATTAACTCCTACGTTAATTCTTGTTTTATCTATATTATACATTGTTTTATCATATGGTAAGCCAAATGCCATATCTGTAATAACCCTAATTTTATCTTTACATTTTATGTTCATTTCTTTAGCCGACGCTGTGTCTCTTGAATATGCCATATGGCATTCTTTTACCAACTGTTCTGCCCATTTTTTTAGTAAAAAGTTCTTATAAGGACCATATGTCTGAGGTAAAAGAATCAAAGGTTTTTTGGAATTAATTGCTAGTTGTTTTAACATATCTGTTGTAAAGTTCCACATTTTCCCATATATATCTGAAAAGCCATCTCCAAAAGTGACATCAAAGATTATATCTAGTCCTGCCATTTCATTTTTTATTTTTATCCAATCAATTGGATTTTTTATTTTAGGACGTCTAATCAAAAAGTCTATTTCTGGATATCTTTCTGGGAATATACCAAATCCACCATATGAAAAATTTACTATTTGCAAGTCATTCCCATAACACTCTAAAAGCATATTTATAAACGAATATGTAAGAGCCTCGCATCCTTTATTAGGACTTTCAAAATCAAATCCCATCATTCCAATTTTCATTATATATTCTCCTATCTTCATTACTTAGTGATTTCAAATTATTTATGTGCCTTTCTAAAAAAATGTATTTCAGGAAAATATATCTTTAACCTATAACGTTCTCTAAAGGCCATAAGTAAAACATAAACGATCATCAATGCCCATCGTACCACAAAGTGTTCTTTAAATAAGTAAAACATTACTGTAATTACTAATAGATGTGATAACGGTATAATAAACTGTTTTAAAGGATATAAATCGGGTTCCAATTTTTTTGCATATCTAGAATGTAATGCAAATGAAATAACATATGATGCAAGCGTTGTATAAGCTGCTGCAACATAACCAAATTTTGGAATAAAAATAAAATTTAAAATAATATTACTAACTGCTGCAATTATGGTGTTGATTGTAATATATGGTGTTTTTTTATAGTAATGCTCTATATTAACGTAAAGCGAATAAGCAAAAATAACATAATTAGCCAATACAACAGGAGGAATAATCGAAATGCCTTCCCAATAATTTTTATTTGCCAATATCTTAACTACCTCTGGAGCCACTAGCAATAAGCATGACATTGCATAAGTCATTAAATGAATGTAGTCTTTTGCCACAACTCCAATTTCTTTTCTTGAACCTTCTTTTAACTTATTAATAAACCAAGGAACCCATACCCCTTCCAACGTTGTTGTTATTACAGTTGCAATCATACTAAAATTATAAATCAAACTATATATTCCTGTTTGTGAAGAATCAGCCAGAGCCGTTATCATTATTCTGTCAGACTGTGAAAGTATGTTTAATGCAATACCATGAAAAATCAATGGTGCTGATATGGCCATTGCGTACCTTATGTACTCCCTTTTTATCTGTATTTTACCTTTTCTTAATACTAATATCACAATCATAATACCAAAAATTGTAGTTATAGTTGCAGTTGGTATGATTCTTCCCAAATATAAGTTCGTCTTTAAAATTAATTTTATTGTTATAATAGATACTACAACAGATATAAAATTAGGTAAAATCATCAATGCCGTTCTTCTCTTATATCTATACTGCATCATCAGGTAACTAGAATAATCTTCAATCGTAGCTGTTGCATATGCATGCATCATACAAATAATAACAAGAGAAAGATTAATATCTATGTGAAACACTTTAATACATACAAAAGCAATAGCAATCATTACCGCAGATGTGATACTTGTAAACATAACTATAGTCGACATAAAGTCATCTATTTTTTCTTTGTAATCAACACTAGCCATTCTAATACTCATATGTAAAGCAAATCCCATAATCATACTAAGAATACCTATCCACGAATTATATGTTGTTACTATACCATAATCTGAAGTTGACAAAATTCTTGTAAAAACCGGAACCGTCAAAAAAGCTATTCCTTTGTTAAATACGTTACCAACCAAATAAAACGTTCCGGCTTTTTTATAATTATTTTCGCTCATTAACTTGTCTACTCCTTAAATTTTGATGTTCATTTCAATATTCTTCTTTTCAATTGTTTTATTTGCAATCCTATTATAGGCAATAATTAGTGCAATGAATACTGAATACATACGTGTCATATCAGTCTCCTGAACACCTAGTTCAGCGATATAATAAACAATCATTATAACAAACATCACAACATTAAATGATATTTTTTCATTACCCTGATTAATATATTGTTTTCGTCTTTTCCATGTAAAAATCAAAGTTGAAATATAGGAAAGAATTAACATTACTAATCCCACTATTCCATTGTGCCATAACACAAAAAGATATTGGTTTTCAATTGACGTTTTTGTTTGCCATGTGTACACTTCATACGCAAATTTTGCCGTCATGCCATTCCCCCATATCCAATGATTTCCCATAGACAAATATACCCAAGACCACAAATCAAACCTATTACCTACACCAATAGTTTTACTTGTACTCTCCGTATTGCCCGAAAATATTTGGCTAATCGTTTGAACCAAATCATCAACAAAAGGAATTTTCAAACCAAATGCTGTACCCAATATTATGCAAATAAGAATTACAACACAACCAATTATTAAATAGTTTAGAAATTTCTTTTGTGATTTATGATATATTAGCACAATTTGTACTAATATATAAGCCAAAATTGGAATTCTTGACACTGATAAAAATATATTTAAAACCGAAATAAAATAGCATAACTTCAACTGTTTATTTTTTCCGACAACTCCCATTCTATAATTTATTAAAACTATCACAAAAACCTGATATAAACCATATGTAATAGGTTGTCCAAACGTTGTCATAATTCTAAGTAAACCATATCTTACATCGTAAAAAAATTCAATATTACTACTTGCAAATAGCTGAATAAAATTTGTCTTGAATATAGCCTCAATTATTCCTAACACTCCCAGAAAGCATCCAGCTGCGATCAAAGTATCAACTGCCTTACTAAATCTACTTTCCGAGTCTATGATTGAAATAAAAAACCATTGTAACAACACAAAGGCTAACATGTATGTAATCGCCTTCAATGGTTCAGAGTCAATTAAATACCTTATTGCCACCATTATCATAAACAACCAGTAAAATATAATATTATTTTTTAATTGAGGCTTTATAACCTTTCCATACAATAACACATAAATTATTACAAAAATGGCTATCAACATATTTACAACATTAATTCCACCAATTATATATATATACTGTGGTAAAATTGGGAATAAAAATATTGTTAGTAAACAAAATGAAAATATGCCAAACTTCAATTTTCCCATTATCTTAACCTTTCATTACTTTTATTTTATTTTTAACGGACACACACTTATACAACTATTACACTTAACGCACTTCTCTCCACTAATCACGGGATATTCAAATCCCTCCTCATCTACGCTTACTGTTATATTTTGCATTGGACAAATTGCAACGCATGCCAAGCAACCACAACATTCCTCTTTACTATGAAAAAGTATGGGCTGCTCTTGTTTTAATTTATTATGTATTTTTTCCCTTTTTTTAGTCATTTTTCGCCCTCTTCATCATCTTTTTAACAATCCCTGTAATATGAAGAATCTGTAGTATTTCTGCCATCATATATTTTATTCGTCCTTTAAGCGTATTATTTCCCCATTTTTTTTGAACTTCTTCATACCCTTGATATAAATATACTTTCCAAAATTGCTCCCTATCAATAGGTTTGTTACAAGGAGCATTCATATGCGGCTGATGAACTTTAGCTTTATTTATCTCAACAAACTCTCCATCGATTTTGTTCGTCAACAATCTTCCACCTTTATCCGTATTACATATAATTAAAGAATAATCCTCAGTTTCATCTTTTTTCCAATAGTCTGCAATGCTAATATCTGCTATTCTATCCTGTTTAGCAAACTTACACTTATAGCAAGAGGGTCTAAGAATTAAATTCTTCAAATAAATAGAATAAAACCAATCTAAATTAGTTGATGCTGCATGATATGTTTTTCCATTTTTAAATTTTATTGACATATCTTGCTTTTGGCCTGTTCTGTATTTAGATCTAAAACATACATCTACTGCTTTTGACTTTTCCTTTTTTTCTTTATCTTTAACATAATCATGAAAAAATCTACTACTTCCTACCCCATGACATATAACTTCAACCGTAATCAGTTCTTTTGTAGAAATTTTTTTCTGTTTTAAATAATTCAACATTGCATTAATCTGACATGGCGTGCCTGAGAATAAAACTTTATGACATTCCTTTAGATCTGAAGCAACTAGGTCAAACGATTTAAGTATATTGCTTTGAATATATTTGGACCCTCTCATTTTATTTCTGATTTCTTTGTTCTCAGCCCTTATATGAATAGCATTAAATTCATCATCAAGTACACAACCATAAACTATTCCGCCTTTTTCAAAAATTTTATTACTTAATAATGTAAATGCACCACCCGATGAACTTTTTTTATTAACTTCTAAATTATTATGTTTAAATTTATAAAATTTCTGCATATTTTCCCTTCTTTTGTCCAAAGCCAACACAATACACACTCAAATTTATTGTCTAAATCTTATATATTCTTTTTCAAGAAATCATACGCTTTCTTTCTTTGTACTTTTAACCATTCATCTGCTTCTGCTCTCACAGGTTTAATTTTATTATTCGAAATAATACATTCTTCCAATCCTGCCGAACATAGTAACTCTCTTATTCTGTTATTTACACCTCCATTACTTAAAGCAATATCCGCTGCCAACTTTTTTTTAAATATAATAGAAAAGGCTGTGCCGTGAAAAGAATTAGTAAAAACAGCCTCCGCATTATCAATCCAATTCAAAAAACAATCTGGAGAATTATTTAAAATAAACTTAATACTTTTTTTATTTATTATAATGTCATAATTATACTTTGCTGCGTATTCTCTAGCTGCTCTGACAACATTAACATCTTCCTGTATTAAATAAACTAAAATATACTTTTTCTTTTTGACTCTATTTGTAACAACATCTTTCCATTGACTTTTATCAAGCAAGAAAACAGGATCAGGTAAAATTGGTGTTTTCTCCTCTAACCCTAACTTTTGTATTGAAGATGATTCTCTAACAGAAATTGCATTAAAATCTTTTAAAAGTTTTTTAATTTCTTTAATCTTTTCTTCTTTAAACTCAATTGATCCAATACTTGCCGCATATGCAATTTTCTTTTTTCCTGTTTCTACAAAATCAAGAAAATATGTATTGTCCTCACCTGAACATTCTATATTCCAAACTTGATCACTTCCTGTTATAAACGTAGAATATAACAAATTACAATTTTCAATATCATCGCGTACATATTTTCTGTCGGACAGAGAAAGAAATTTATCTCTGAACTTTTCAAAACCTGTGCGCTTTATTTTATAATACAACATAAGTGGCATTTTCTTTATAACGTTACAATTATTTGCATATCTTGTTTTTTCCACTTCATCGCAAATATAATCCACAATTTCAGCCTGTACATTAATATTATAAGTTATATATTTACAAAGTGCATATGCTTGCAATACAGCACCAAGATTATCTGCTCCATGAAATGTTAATATTCCAACCTTCTTCTCCATTTTTGCCTCTCCATATTTATAATTTAGCATATTAAATTTTTGACAGACATTCGACAAAATATCAGACTTTTTTAATGTCGAGAACTTCTGCTAAAGCCTCTATCTTGCCCTTTCCAAATTCTAAATCAGGTTCCATGTATGCTCCCTCTCCCCATTCATTCCATGAATTTAAGAAAATAATTTTATGATCTGACTCTTTATTTTCAACTTGTTTGACAGCCATCTCAGCAGCATACTTAAATGTTTCTGGTGTTGTCCCATAATAAACAATCGCCTTTCTCCCGGATCTTGGAGATCTGTCCCAGCCAGCTAATAACTGTGGATATACATCATTTCGTTTATCCAGATTTGTATACAGATTCTCTATAATTTTTTTATACGAATACTTTTCAACATATAAACTTGGCATAAAACGACGCACAATTGAATTTAGTATTTTTCTGAATTTTCCAGCAACCTTCAATTCCGCATTTTTTTGATTTGACGTCATTACAGCATCAAATCCTAGCGCCCTAGTTCCTTCTATTTTCTTTTTGTAATCATTTTCAAAGGAACTCGTAGTACTATCCAATTTCAGCTTTGGTGCTGAATTACTTGCCACAAAATGAAATCCTTCTAATCCATTCTCCTTTGCTAATTTGTTCCACAATTCAGTAAAATGTTTGACGTCGGGTATTCCAAAAGGATTAAATACTAAAAATAATAGTTTACCATCAACTTTTATATATCTATCATCCTTAAATGCTTTAAGAAATTGATTAAAATGCATTATATAATCTTCATCACCTGGATATTCCTGTTTGAAAATCATGGTATCTTTAGATCTCCCTTTTCCTTTCTCCCAAGTTTTAGTCGTCCAATCATGGTTTGCCCAACCCAGGCAAAATGGAAAATCTGGTTTCCCACTATTTACCGTTCTTTCAAAAGGCATGTCCAGTACTTGCTTTCCGTTTCCAAACCAATAATGCCAATAGCAGAATCCTTCAATCCCTGCTTCCTTCGCCAATTCAGCTTGTGCCTCACTAATTTCAGGTAATCTTAAATCATAAAATCCAAGATCTGCCGGAATTCGTGGTTGGTTATGCCCACGAAAAAGCGGTTTTGCCTTTGCAACATTTGTCCACTCTGTGAACCCTTTTCCCCAAAATTTATCATTTTCCGGTACTGGGTGAAACTGCGGTAAATATAATGCTATAACTCTTGCTTTATTTGTGTTCATCCTAATTCTCCTCACATATACTTTCACTAAATATTTTCTTGGTATTTATTTTTCCACTTGTAATACAATACTTGTGATGGAATAAAACATAATATATACAACAACTTACTATTTGTATTTTCAAATAATTTTTTTAATGAATGTGCTGCAAACCTTCCATATATTTGATATTGTAATGCTGCTTTTATTTTTGCTTTTAAAATTGAATCTGATTCTAAAAAAGTTTTCGCTCTCGCAACACAACCGTTTGGCGAACTTATGTTATGCTTTCGCCTGTTATTAGTCAATCCTTCATCTAAATAGTCTGAAATATAAATAACTTTATTAAAGAATCTCATCTTATATTTTTTAGACATCTGTACCCAAACAATATCTTCTCCCAAAAATTTTTCACCCAAAAATTCAGGAAACGGATACTCTCTTAAGCAATGAGTATACCAAACTTCAGCCATGTCTCCACCGATGTTTCTATTTATTCTACACTCAACAAAAGACTCTTTCATTCCGTCTTCTGGTACTCCCGATGTGCTTAAATACCCCCCTCTTGATTTTCCCCGCAGGAAACTAAACCCACAAATGTCATCTTCATTTTTATATTTTTCATATATTCGCTGAATTGTTAAAATTGCATCATCTGTTAGTGTGTCATCACTATCAACAATAAACACCAATTTAGTTTTAACATATTGGCATCCATAATTAAGAGCCGTGTGCTTCCCCCCATTATTTTTTTTATAATACCTAATGGGAAAATCTGCTTTCTTCTGTATTGTCTCAATATACTCGTCTGTATTGTCATTGCTTCCATCGTCAACAACAATCCACTCAAACTCTTTATCTTTCTGATTACATAAGGACTTGTACAGTTTGTGCAGAAGCTTCTCTCTATTATAAGTAGGTGTTAGAATTGTAATATCACTCATTTGCGTCCTCGCTTTTTTAGTTAAATCTACTATTTGAACTTACTTATTACTCTTTTAATTATCTTATAGGCATATGCTTTAGGTCTATTAAATTTAAAATCAATAAACCATGATAATTCAGTATCTTTCCAATAATCCTTCTCTTTCACAAACATATGTTGTGTCGTTTCCCAATAACTTAATTTTATCGGTGTTGTTTCTAAGAATGTTCTTATTTCTTTCATTTTTTTAGTATCATATCTAAACCCAAATTTATTAGGATCTCCATGTGCCGACAAAATATTCATCATTGTTCTATAGCATTTTTCACATTTGCAGCAATTCATTCCCTCCTGTTTATTCCAGCAAACCTGTAATTCGAAATACTTGTTTGTTTTAGAAGAATAATCTACTATCTTTTTAACCTTCTCATTTCTATCCAAGTCCGCATCAGCTGATATAAATTTACAACCACAATAATTAATTGCATTAATTATTTCTTCATTATTGGCATCAAATGCGCTATCTAGTGATGAATGCGAAGATCCTATATAATGGCAATTGATATTTTTCGAATAAATCACTGGGGCTATAACAGCAGTCATCACAACTATATGTGCAACGCTTGCCCAATATCCCCACCACAGTTCTCTATCAATAAACTTTTTGAATTTCTCGTCAAAGGAATACTCTTTAAACAATTCTCTACAATTAGATTCAACAAAACAATAGTCTACTCCTGGAATATTATTTTTAACTTTGTTAAAATACTCCTCTAATCTGCTATGTGCTTTTTGATTTGAAAGTGCTATGTCTCCACCAACTATATTTATCAATAACGGTTTTAGATTAATTGTTTCAACCAATGCACTTGTAGCATCAACTCCACCTGTAAAGAACACCGATGTTTTGTTTGTTCCAACACTGTTCTTTTTATTTTCAATAACTCTATCTGAAATCACTTTCAATTTCAGATTTCCTTGTGGATACATCTTGTTAAAAATCAATCCTAGTTCTTGTGTTGATTTCAAATAGTCAGCATCCACTTCATCAACTTTAATAGGAATTTGATACAACATTGCAATTCCCATCATCGTCCCAATAAACGGAATCGACAATATAGATTTTGGAATTTCTTCCAATTTTGTTTCTTTTTGTGGTCTCACAAATAAAGTTCCTTGATTATGTTCATCAATATATTCCATATTAATATGTTTTCTTAATTCTTCTGGAATATCAAACTTATATGTGATAGTATTTTTTTCTAAAATTATATTTTTTAAAGCAATAACTTTCATATGTATTTATTTCTCCCTATGTTCGCTTAATAGCACCTATTCTCCCATCTGTTTTGCAATATCTGCATCAACTATTTCTTCACCGCTCTTATCTTTAAGCTGTTCTCTTGAAGCATCGCTTAATCCATCATTAATTGTTGCGCACATATCACAAGTACTGCATTTATCTAATTCTTCTTTAGTTACTTTACCATCTCTGTAGTCACGTACAATTTTATTCTCATACATACTATATGGGTGTTTACTAAACAATGCTTTAAACTTATGTTTAAGTACCCAGAATCCAGGTTTCCAGATGTACTTGTGCATTGCTGGAGACACTGAACCTATCATCCAACAGTCTCTGTCACAGCAGCGAACCTTTGCTCTAACCTGCTCTGCTTCAGGGCTATTCCATAATTCATCCCAGCTCTGATTGTTTAAGTTACCCATTACTTCTTTGTCTTTTGTTCCGTTACATGGCATTACATCACCATACGGATCAATAAAGAATGTATCAAAACTCATATCACAAGGAAGTAATCTTTTCTGTCCATAAATATAATTAATAAGACCATGGTTAAAATATGCTCTCATCCATTTCTTAGGACTCTTTGATCTAAGTAATTCATTAATTAAATCTTCGAAATTCTTAGCTACCATTGGACGATCTTTAATTATATTTTTTGCTTCTACAAAATAGAAACTATTATGTAATGAAGCAGTTGCAAATTCCATTCCCATTTCATTAGAAATCTTATAAAGTGGTACTAAATCAGGTGCATTCTTGTCCTGAACTGTCATTCCGAAACCAACATCCTTCATTCCCATTTCACGTAATTTCTTAAGTGTTGTATAACCTTTGTTATATCCGTCATCTAATCCACGGATTTCATTGTTTGTCTGTTCAAGACCTTCAATTGAAATACGAATTCCGATATTAGGAAATTCCTTACATAAATCAACAATTCTATCTGTAAAGAATCCATTAGTTGAAATAACAATTCTATCGCTCTTCTTATATAATTCTCTAACAATGTCCTTCAAGTCTGTACGTATAAAAGGTTCTCCACCTGTTATATTTGTAAAGTACATCTTAGGTAACTTCTTAATTGTTTCAATTGAAATTTCTTCTTCTGGTTTTGATGGTGCCTTGTATCTGTTACACATTGAGCAACGTGCGTTACATCTATATGTTACGATAACTGTACCATTTAATTTCTTCTCTGCCATTGCTTCCTCTCCTATTTTCCTTTTATTCGTATATCTTAATCAATTTATTGCAATATTCCTCAATAGTATCAAAGCTAATATCTTTACAGTTTTCACTGTATTTATCTAACTTTTCTTTGTCATTCCACAATTCATCGATTTTACTCTTTAAATCTTCGCCATTGCCGCTTTCAAACAATTCCCCCGTCTTTCCTACTGATATCAGTTCTGGAATTCCTCCAATATTAGCACCAAGAACCGGCGTTCCATACATCTGACTTTCCATTACTGAAAATGGGCAATTTTCATACCATTCTGATGGATATATAGAGAATCTTGCTTCTCTTATAAGTTTTTCAAGAGCTTCTCCCTTTTGAAAACCTACATTTTTAATATTACTAATTCCATTAATTTCTTCTTCCAAAGGACCTGTTCCCGCAAATATAAACTGAACATCTGGAAGTTTCTTACACACTTCTATAAGTGTTCCTATTCCTTTTTCTTCTGAAAATCTTCCGAAGTAAAGAACATAATCTTTCTTCTCTGCTTCTTTCCATTCAACTTTATCTATAAAATTATGAAGTGCAATAGTCTTACTTGCAAACAAAGGATTTGAATCCATCTTTGTCTTCATAAATTCACTACAACATATCATTGAATCTATGTATTTATATGTTCCTTTCATTTTCCAAAACATTGCTTCCATTGTTCCAACTGCTGATTTGGCTGTGCTTCCATGAATACACTTACCTTTAAAGCAATTCATAAAATGTCCGCCTAAACACTTTTCACAATTTCCGTGTGTATTTGGATTGTTGCACATATGATTTGGGCAAACCAGATTATAATCATGCGCTGTAAAAACTATCTTGCATTTATTTCCTGTCTGTTTTGACCATTTCTTTATTTCTAATATAACACTTGGAGTTATCTGATATGTAAAGTTGTTTAAATGGACTACATCTGGCCGAAAGTCATCAAGAACAAGCCTTATTTTCTTTCTTGCCTCGCTTGAATATATAGTTTTAATTGGATAAGTCAATTTAGAAAGCTTTGAGCCTCCATGAAAGTCCATGTCAGATGTATAGGCTTCTGCATGATTTCCAACACATCTTCCTTCATGTTCCATTCCAAAGTATTGTACTTCGTGTCCCTGCCTTTCTAAATACTCACCTAATTTGAATATATATGTTTCTGAACCTCCATTAGGATAAAGAAATTTATTAACCATTAAAATTTTCACAATCTATCTCCTTTTCAATAGTTTAATTACTTTATTCGGATAAATCACGAATTCCAAATACTTTGTTTTTTCCAGTACTATCGCTGTACATATAGGTCCTATAAAACTTATGGCTAATCCAATCACTATTTGGATTATCGAATTGGTTAATCCCATCTTCATTAGCACAATTCTAACTGGTGCCGCAAATAAGGTATGCATTAAAAATATTGGCATTGTATACTTTGCAACATAATCCATAAATCTATTGTTATATCTTCTACACGAAATCATTATCCACAAAACAGAAACACATGCTAACAATCCAAGTATAAATGTAACTAGGCCATTTGTTATATTCTGTTTATAAGCAACCACACTTAACACGATAAATATAATTTCCAACAGCATCCCTACAAATCTATTATTCATCTTATCCATATCAATGTCAGTCAGGCACATTCCTATAACAAACCATATTTCATTCGCCATAACTGTTGAAATAGCATATATTCCAACTCCCCCTGTCAATAATGCAATGGCTTTAAGAACAATAGCAAACGCAATCAATAACATTTTATTAGTTTTATTTTTATATGTAATAGTAATTAAAAAGATAAAAAACAAACTATACAAATACCAATAAGGTGCCGTTGGATTTTTAAATAAGGTTTCTGCTAACCCAGACATTTCATCATTCACACTTCCTGCAAACATTGTTTTTAGTATCCATGTTACAATCGAAAATACAAAATAAGGTATTCCAAGCGCAATTAACTTTTTTATTATATTATTTTTCCAATCTAGTATATTTTTAATTCTGCTATATTTTTGATATAAATATCCACTACATATAAAAAACAAAGGTACATGGAAATAATATATTGTCTTATTAAACCAACTATATAAATCATTATCTGGTATTATCGTAGACTTAACCATACTTTGAAAAAAATGTCCTAATACAACTAATACGCACGCTATAACCTTTACATAGTCAACCCATTTTTCTCTATCTTTTGTCTTTCCTATTTCCATTTCAGACTCCTCTATACAACTCCATCGTTTTCTCCACAACATCATCCCAACTGTATTTTTCACATATAAAATCTGCTGCTTCTTTTTTATATCCATCCACCATCTCAGGCTTATCGCAAGCCTCCTGCAGTCTTTCTTTTAATTGTTCCACATTCGACTTTTCAAATATAAGCGCCTTATCTTCAACTACAGATGCACATTCATCTATATCCGATACAAGGCAACAGTTCCCATAGCTCATTGCCTCAAGCAGACTAAGTGGCATTCCTTCCAAATATCTTAAACCTTTTTCTTCGATCTATCTCTTCAAATACTTTTTTAACAACGATTGCAAATACAATTGCTCCAATTAACGTCAAAATAACTGTAACAAAATATTGAGTCCAACCGTTTCCAAGTATACTTGTAATTTTCAATTTTTCTAAAACTCTAAATATCATCATATGGCACAAATATATTTCCATACTAATTCCACTTATGAATTTCGTGATCTTGTTATTTAAAAACTTTGTATCTGAAATAATCGCATACATTAGTAATACTGAAGGAACCAGCAAACACATAAATATACATTGATTCAACAGATAATATGCAACTATAGCAATGCATGTAACACCTAATATCAACCAATTCTTTATTTTCAAGATTTCATCTCTATATAGGTAAATCAATCCTCCTGCAATAAAAAAGCAGGCACTAAATAGTATATTCTTTCTTCCTATATCAAAATAATTTGTACCTATTAAATTGTATAACACGCTAATTATAAATGCTATCCAAGCTCTCTTTTTATTTTTTAATAAAACACAATAAAAAGGAAAACATATATAGAATACAAATATTAATCCTATAAACCAACCAACTCCGATAACAGATATATTTCCTCCATTTGGCAGAAATCCAAACATCAGTGTTAAATCTGCAAAGCCCTCATACAAAGCTTCAATTGAATGAGACATAATTAAATCAATTAAAACTAATAGTCCAAAAAAAGGTAATATTTTTACAAATCTTTTTGTGTAAAATTTTTCTAAAGAAATTTCATTTTTTAATATTTTCTCATAATATCCGCAACACATTCCAAAAGCTGAAATTACCATAAATAAAAACACAAAATTTGTAAATGATGGAATTATTTTATTGTAAACATATCCACCTATTTCATAATTATTATTTGCTCTCATATGCATCATAACAATGCCTACTGCCGCAATTGTTCTTAAACCGTCTATAGATTTGTAATGTTTCTTTTCCATATTCTAACCTCTATACAACTCCATTGTTTTCTCAACCACATCATCCCAATTATATTTCTCGCAAATGAAATCTGCAGCTTCTTCTTTATATTTCTTAACCATCTTAGGCTTATCACAAGCCTGCTGTAATTTTTCTCTCAAATCATCTACATCCGACTTTTTGAACACCAACGCCTTGTCTTCTACAACAGACGCGCATTCATCTATATCTGATACAAGACAACAATTTCCATAGCTCATTGCCTCAAGCATACTAAGTGGCATTCCTTCCAAATCACTTGGCAAAGTGTATACATACGCATTACTATACAACTCATCCAATTCCTCGCCCTGAACAAATCCTGTAAATATTATTCTGTCATCGTCCTTTGCCATTTCTTTAATTTCATTTGCAAATGCATCCGTATCTGAACTTCCGCCGGCTATTACAAGTTTCTTTTTCGTATCTACTTTTTTAAATGCTTCTACAAGATATCTTAATCCCTTTTCCGGCACCAGTCTTCCCAGATATAATATATAGTCATCTTTTTCAAGTCCATATTTATATCGTATGATATCTGCCTTTCTTACAACTGGTCTATTCACTCCGTTCGGAATAAATCTTGTTTCACGACCATACTTTTCTCTGAAATAATCCTGTACGCCCTTACTTAACACTATTATTTCATCAGCATGTTTTACTGCACATTTTTCGCCCATCATTATGTATGTACTTGCAAGTTTTCCCCATTTTGCTCTCTGGTGGTCAAGTCCATGAATTGTTGCCACGCATCTTTTCCCAAATAATTTAGGTAGCCATAACATGGCACAAGGACCCTCTGCATGAAAATGTACTACATCGTATTTGCCAAATGCAGCGCATACTCCTCCCGTCACAGAAGCAGTCATAGCAGCTAGTCCTTTCTTATCTAATGTAGGAACTGTTTTTAATCTGATTCCCTTATATTCTTTTTTATTTTTTTCATCGAATTCTTTTCCACTTACATGATGCCCGGCACGGTTAAGACATGTAACCTCATTGCCTCTTTCCACCATTCTGGTAGCCAATTCCTCAACTACTATTTCGACTCCGCCTTCTCTTGACGGTATTCTTTTATGACCAAGCATTGCTATTCGCAACTGTCCATTTTTCATATTATCTGTTTCTCATTTCTCTTATTTTTATTATCGGTATCCTACCTATTATTCCATATAGTGCCAGGCATCGCCCGGCACCACATTTCACTTATCTCATCATTTTTATCAGCTAAGTTTATTTAGCCAAATAATTTTCACATAGTTATTTTCGTTTGTACTTAAACCTTATCAAATCATTTTATACTGACCCTTTTCTGGCAATTACCACAAGAAAAGTCTTAAGTATAATCTTTATATCCAGTCCAAAGCTCCAGTTCATTATGTACTCATTATCAAGTTTTACTATTTCTTCAAAGTCCGTCATATCGCTTCGACCGCTTATCTGCCACATTCCTGTAAGTCCCGGTTTTGTTGCAAGACGGCTCTTGTGATGAGCTTCGTACTGTTCGTATTCATCCATTGTTGGCGGACGTGTTCCTACAAGACTCATGTCGCCTTTTAATATACTGTAGAAATTCGGAAATTCATCTATTGATGTAGCTCTAAGGAAATGACCGAGTCCTTTCTTTGTGCCGTCTTTTCCGCTTCCTATAATTCTAGGGTCTGCGTCCATTTTAAACATAAGTCCGTCCATCTTGTTCTGTTCCATAAGTTCTTTTTTGCGTTCTTCTGCATCTGAATACATTGAACGGAATTTGTAGAACTTAAATGGTTTTCCATTTTTCCCTGCTCTTAACTGGCAGAAAAATATTGGTCCGTTAGGGTCTGCAATCTTAATCGCAGGCGCTACAAATATAAACAATATTCCTGTAACAAGGCACCCTACAAGTCCTGCGCATATATCAAGTGCTCTCTTTGCAAATGCTCCAACCGGTGACACCTGATTTATACTTGTCGTTACAACTGCTACCTCGTTAATTGTTTCAAATCCTGCATTTGGCAAAGCGTGTGTAAGAAATTCTACATTTACATGCACCTTAATTCCCATATTCAAAAATCCATATGCCATGCCTTCTACGACGAAACTGTTTACTCCGCTTACTCTGATAAATACGTCATTTATGACATTTGCCCTCGCATATTCGTATACGGAATTGGCATCGGCAACTACAGGTATTCCTTCTATTTCATCTATGTCTGATTCTTTAATGTCCATCACATCTGTCAATGCGATTCCCACTATCTCAAATCTCTTGTCCGGTCCGTTGCTTATCTTGTTGATAGTGTCTGCTGCCATGTCTGATGATACAACAAGCAGCATATTTTCCTTAGCATTATCATAATTCTTACGTACTGCATAAAATTTCTTAAATGCTATATGGCTTATGTACATTAGTATTGTGTCCATCGCAAAGAATATTAATATTACTATTCTCGACACGTTATTCGCCTGGTGTATCAAAAACAAATATACAAATAACACTGCCATTATTATTGCGTTATGATACACTACGTCCTTCATTTCTTTCAGATATCCTCGTCTAAGGATTCCTGAGTATCCGTTCCTGAAAAATGCCACACAAAAGTGTATCAGTGTTAATGATATTGTTACATTTCTATATAGGGAAGTGTTGTACATATGCCCAGACCCTGAATATATCAGTGTAGCTAGAAAGAACGCTACATTAATGCATATAACATCTACTATTATGAAATCAAAATGTTTTGTCCACTTGTTACTTGTTCCGTTGTACACTCTCAACCCTCCCCCTTTGTATTTTCTCTAGTTTGCTTTATATATTAGTTAGGCGAATGATTTTATTACTTATTTACTTAATGAATATTTACCTTATCATTATTTGATGTATAATCTTCTTGTTTATTATCCAATAAGCAATCACTTTATTTACCGTTTGGTGAATAATATTCATATTTTTATTAAATTATCTATATAATTTTCATTCTTACAACTTGTTTTATTTTTAGTTCAATATGTAAATTTGTTGCTTATTTTTTAGACACAATCTTTTATTATTATATCATCTACGACTTTCTTTGTACATTGATTTTGTTAGTTTTATCAATATTTTCTGCTTTTCTTATGGAAAAGTTACAATAAAAATATTTTTATTATATATTTACTACATATGTATTTTAGCTCATTTTAAAAATCCCCATAATATTTATGCTATTTTCTATCTTTTTTTGCTATTTGCGTTGTTTTCTTTTTACCTTTTATCTGTTTGTTTATAATATACACCAATTTTTTTCAGTTTTTTTCGCATTCTGACCTTTCTTGTATTTTTCTTTTGTCTATTTTGTTAACATTTGTAACGGATTTGTTAATTCTCTTTATATTACCTTGTTTTTCTTTTTCTTTAGGGTTAATATTTCTTATAAGTAAGGGGCAAAGTTTTAAGGTTTTATGATAGACTTTAGAACTTTTCTTATTTTTATATGGAAGGAGTCTTAGATTTGCGTGAAAAATTAGCGAAGTTAATGTACGGGAGGTATGGAGTAGATCAACTTGGCAGAGCAATGCTTATTTTCGCACTGGTTTTATGCGTGCTTTCGTTATTTGTCCCAAGACGTTTGTCCGGGATTATTTATTATATTTCACTTATTTTAATTATTTTGATGTATATAAGAATGTTTTCAAAAAATATTCAGAAGCGCTACCAGGAGAACAACAAATATTTAAGTTTAAAAGCTTCCTTCTTAAGAAAATTTCAGCGTGAAAAAGAAATTTTCAGCCAAAGAAGATTTTATCATTTTTACAGATGTCCACGTTGCAGACAACGCATTCGTATTCCTCGTGGCAAAGGCCGCATCGAAATCCGTTGTCCAAAATGTTCCCAGACATTTATTAAAAAAAGTTAATTTATCAGATGCATAAATAGTCTGCAACTGATTATATAATTTAACAACATGCGTAAGAATTTCCTTTTAAGAGAGCATTAAGTATTTACGACTGATTGTGTGATTTAACTTAGAGCCGATTTGATTTGTGGTTCTTTACTTATTTTGTCTGGAGGACTCCATGTTTGGATATGTAGTTGTAAACAAACCCGAACTCAAATTTAGGGAATTTGATGTCTATCGGGCGTATTATTGTGGCTTATGCCACTCACTTAGCAAGCGACACGGTCTGTCAGGGCAATTAACCCTGTCCTATGACATGACCTTTTTAGTTATCCTTCTTTCTTCGCTTTACGAGCCGGAGCACAACGTCACTTCAAAACGTTGCGTTGTGCACCCTCTAAGGCGTCAGAACATCATTTCCTCAGAATTTACGGATTATGTTGCTGACATGAACGTCATCCTTTCTTATTTCAAATGTCTGGATGACTGGCACGATGACAGAAGCGTTCTTAAGCTTGCTTATTCAAAATTATTAAAAAAAGGGTCAATTGGGAAAAATTTAAATAATGTACATGCCACTTCTGATTCAACTGACGATGGTTCAGTTGCAGCTACTCAGCCAAGCGCTGTTGACGATGGTTCAGTTGCAGCTACTCAGCCAAATTCTGACAGTAACAATCAGAATTCTTATTTTACTGACGATTCCGGGCATTTGCATATTTCTCCTGATTATTCCTATAAAAATAAAATCGAAGCTATTTCATCTTTGTTGGACGAACTCGGTACCCGCGAAAAAATGAATGAAACCAACGTTGATGTGGTAGCCGGTTTATTTGGTAAAATAATGCAAATTTTATTTGTGCCGTTTGACGATATTTACGCCAAAGGTCTTGGTCGCATGGGCTTTTACCTTGGCAAATTTATCTACATTATGGACGCATTTGACGATGTTGAGGAAGATGTCAAAAAGGGGCGCTACAATGTTTTTTCAAATTGTTATACTGACCCGGATTTTGAAACTCATGTCAAAGATATGCTTACAATGATGATGGCTGAGTGTTCCGATGCTTTCGAAATGCTCCCCGCTGTTGACAACGCTGATATTCTTCGTAATATTTTGTATTCCGGAGTTTGGAATTCCTATGAACGGCGTGTTTCAAAAAATTTAGAAAACAAATAATTTTTTATTGTGATGTTTTAATTTTTCAGAATTAATTTTTATTAACAATATTCTATCGTATTATAACATAATCACAGCAAAAATTTAGAAAGAGAATAGATATATGAATCCTTATGATGTTTTAGGGGTTAGACCAGATGCCTCTGAAGATGAAATAAAAAAAGCATACAAGGCTCTAAGCCGCAAATACCACCCTGATGCAAATATTAACAACCCTAACAAGGAACAGGCTGAAGAGAAATTCAAGCAGGTTCAACAGGCATATAGTCAGATTATGGATGCACGCAAGCATGGTGCAAATGGCTATGGTGGTTCTTCTTATGGCAGTGGAACTTATGGCGGCTATGGCTCCGGCTATGGTAATTCAGGCAGTTATGGATCTGGAAATTCCGGTGGTTTTGGTGGCTATGGCTCTAATGGTTCCGGTGGCTATAATTCCGGTGGTTTCGGCGATTGGGACTTTGGTGGATTTGATTTTGGAGGTTTCGGCAATTTTGGTGGCTTTGGTACAGGCTACGGTAATGCAGGTAATTATGGCAACTCTTCAAATATGTCAGAAGACGAGATGCATATGCGTGCTGCAGCTAACTACATTAATAACCAACATTATGCCGAGGCACTTAATGTATTAAATACAATTTCCAACAAAAATGCTACATGGTATTATTATAGTGCTATCGCAAATAAAGGCGTAGGCAACAATGTCCAAGCTCTTGAGCATGCCCGCATGGCATCTTCAATGGAGCCTAATAATGCTACTTACCAGCAACTTGTCCGTACATTCGAAAGTGGTGGCAGCTGGTACACTTCTCGTCAAAGCAGTTATGGTGGAATGCCTACAATTATTTGCAGTAACCCACTCTTAGCCTGCTGTCTTGCAAATCTTTGTTGCAATGCTTGTTGCGCAGGTTGTGGTGGTGGATACACTTACCGATAAAATAAATTACAATTTAATTTATTAATAAAAAGAACTCAAAGTTTGAAAATTATTAATAACTTTCAGGCTTTAAGTTCTTTTTTATTAATAGATATTTTATTATGCTTTATTTTTTAATATCTATTATTATGCTTTATTGATATCTATTATCATTCTTTTTAATATCAATTATCACTTATTTATATCATCTTTTATTCATATCAACATTAACTTTATTGTTATATTGAACTAGTCTATAATCTTATATTCCTTCATCAGTTTATTCTGGTACTCAATATCCTGAGCTGATTTTTCTAAGTCATCATATCTTTTTTCTTTTAAAAGTATTTTAATTAATTTATTTGTATTCTCCTGACCTTTTTCTTCTCCAGCCTTCATTCCGTCCTTCAGACCCTCTCTATACTTTAGATTCATCTCCATCTGTAATGACATATACTCTCGCCTCCATCTCTCATTTTTTCTGGCTGCGATTACCTTTCTGTCTATCCTTCTCGTAAGTTCACTTTCAGGTTCGCTGCCGTCAAAATATTCCAATAATGATTTCAGTTCCTCATTTATGTCACTTTTATCGCCTTTTGTGTTTAGAAATATCTTATGCGTTCCGTCATTTAACTTGATTTCACTATCTTCCAGGCATACATTTTCAAACTCGTAAACACTTCTTCCTTTTTCAAAAAAATCAAATGTACAGATAAATATGACATAACTTTCCTTAAGTATATCATATGATTCGCCTTTATAAATACGGACTTGCCCTATATAATAAAAAAAGAAGCATTTCTGCTTCCTTATCTGTCATTCATGTTTATTCTGTTACGGTTTTTGCCGTTTTTAAATTTATCTGTCATTCCTGCGTCTTTTCTGTCTTGTCCCTCTCTCTTTTGCTTCGGACATAGTTAGTGCCCAGTTCCGGAATCGAACCAGAGACACGAGGATTT